>JBATTM010000372.1:0-10021 GCA_049670545.1 Polyangiales bacterium | reverse complement strand
GCCGGATACCCCGACAGGGTTGGCAGCAAGACATGCGCCCGGGAGGAAATCGCGTCGAGCACGTGGGACGTATCGGTCAGCCCCGATGCGCGTTGTTCGAGGTGGTCGCTCGCGGTCCCCGGCAGCGCCGGCGCGGCTACTCGGTTACCGTGAAGCAGCGAGGCGCGCAGTCGGTGTCCACGTCCGGACTGAAGTCGACCCCCGTTCGAAGTGTGGTCGTGACGGCGGTGCACTCAGGGTTCGTCGAATACACGCGCCCCACATCGGGATCGTCACTCACCACTTCGAACGAAAGCGGATAGGCCCCAGTCGGACCTCCGGTGGCAGTAAGCGTGACCTCCACAGTGCCGTTCTCGGTAATCACGACGCCACCGCCACCAATGCTCTCCGACTGATTGAAAATCGTCAGGGTATAGAAAAGCTCCGTGGATTCGTCCGTCACGGGGAAGGTCAGGGTGATCTCCGTGCCGATGGGGCCCGAGGTGGGGTCGAGGGTCGGGTTGCCGAGAACGTCGCCCGATGCGGTGCTCTGACCGCACTCCACAACGCCCCCGTCGGGATCCGTGCCGCCATCGGGGTCCGTACCACCATCGGGATCCGTACCGCTGTCGGGAGTGCCACCGTCTGGATCCGTCCCATCGCATTCGCAGGTCCCGTCGATGCACGCGGCGTCCTCGCCCGCCGGGCAATCGCAATCTTGGACCGTTTCGCAGCCCTCAGACGTGTCGCATCCCGCGTAGAGGAAACCGCAGGACACGGCGAGCAGGAGAACGAGACGCAGAGGGTTTCTCGTGA
The DNA here is from genome assembly GCA_049670545.1 of Polyangiales bacterium. Taxonomy (GTDB): domain Bacteria; phylum Myxococcota_A; class Polyangia; order Polyangiales; family Houyiibacteriaceae; genus SG8-38. The sequence continues at coordinate 9,226 of JBATTM010000372.1, read as the reverse complement.
CTCAGGACGCTATCCCGATCGGCCGATCTCAACAAGCCCCCTTCGGGGTAGTTCCAAGGGCTAAGCACCGTCGAGTGGCTCGGCTCAGTCCCTGGTTGGGGGCGGGAAGAAGCTCTCCGCCGCGGCTCCGCGGTCATCGTCGTCGCGATATCGGCTCAGCATCTCGTCGCGATAGTGAGACACGTCTTGGGCGCCGCGATACGTCTCGCCGAGCGCGCGCAGGATCGACCCCATCCCGATGTCACGTTGATTGCCAGGAAGCTTGCCGCGCGAAATGAACGGCGCCTCCGCGACGCGCAGCTCAGGACGACGCAGTTGCGCCTTGGCGAGCAGCTCGGCGACGTACGCATGGCCACCGGCGACGACATCGATGCCTTGGAAGGCCCTCGCTCGGTAGAGCTTCATGCCGTTGAGGGAATGCCACCGGAGACCGTAGATCGTCTTCGCGAGCTTCTTGAACGCTGTCGATACGATTCGGCGATCCAGCCGTCGGACGACGGAGTTGTACAAGTACCCGAGGACCACGTCGTTGCCCTTCCGTACCGCGAGCAAGCTGTCGATCGACTCGCCGAATACGAACTCGCTACCCGAAGGAAACACGGTGACCCAGGTGTCCTCATCGAGTGTGTTGTGAGCGTCGGTGATGCAGTGACCAAGACCGCGGGTCTCCTCGTGAACGACCATCGTGCATCGCACGTCTTCTTGGCAGAGCGTTTCCATCACGCCTCGCGTGCCATCCGACGACCCGTTGTCGATCATCATGACCTCAACCGGCAGCGCGATCCGATCCGCATGCCGCAGGACCTCCTCGACGGCGGGGCGCACCGAGTCCCGCTCGTTCGTGCACGGAACGAACACACAGAGTCTTTCGGGGTGTGCGGATTCCGTTGTCATGGGTTCGTGATCCATGGGTTCGCGAATCAGGGTAACGCTTGAGCGCGCGGGCGCATAGTCTTCGGAGTCGGTCAGTCGGGTGTTCGCGCCGAAATCAGAACCGGTCGGATCGGATAGAGGATACGGGGCACTCTCAGCCAATCGAGGCCGATGACTGGCGTGAGCATGTCCCACGACGAGGTCGATTCGGGTTGCGGGACGAACGAGTCCACGTGGTCGAAGCCAGCATCGCGCAACGATGTCTCGTAGAACGCCTGCGTATGCATCACCACGAGCGGAATCCCCGCGAGAGCGAGGACTCGCCGGGTCACCCCGGATGCCAAGCGCTCCGCGGCGTACACGCCATTGGGCACTGAGAAATCGCTGATCCAAAGGGTGCCGCCCGGCCGAAGGATCCGAAGCGCCTCGGCAAACACGAGTTGCACCTGAGCCCGGGCACGCGACCAACTCCCCTCCGTGATGTGATGCAGCACCAGCGGAAGGACCACGTGGTCGAGCGACGCATCCTCGAACGGCGTGTCGCGTGCATCGCCGTGAAGCGTTCGGTACCCAGCCGCGGCCCAGTGCTCGAGCATGTTCGGGGAGACGTCCACGATCGTCAGGTCGAGCGAGGCACATCGTGAACCGTCGGCCCCAGCCCAAAGTCCTCCCAACGCGGCCACACGTCCCTCCAAGGCAACCTCTATGCGCGCGGAGGTCAACGCATGAAACGGCGCCATCCCGCCCCTGCTCGCGTGGTAGTCATTCGCCCGTGCATCGAAGAATTCCCCAACCTGATTCATCTGCCAGACCTCATCTTCTGCAACACGCGGTGTAACGCGAATTCCTGTGTACGACCGACAATTCAGCGAAGGCAGTCACGCATGTGCTGGCGAAGAACCTTGAGTTCGGTTGCCTTCTCGGCAAGCGAACGCCGCCGGCTCAGGGACACCCCGAGTGCGTACTCGGTCGACCAGAGCATGAACGCGCCTCGAGTCCAACGGCGGCCCACTTCGCCGAAATGCTTGTGGAAGTAGGTCTCACGGTTCTTGAACCAGAGAGAGTCGTTGTTCTTGTCGACGAAGATCGTTGTCGACGCGCCGCCGTGGTGAACCACCTCGGCCTCCGCAACGTATCGAATGCGTCGACCGTCCGCCCACAGCCGATTGCAAATATCTACATCGTTGAAGAAGAGACTCAGCTCCGGGTCGAGGCCACCGTACGAGAGGTACTCCTCTCGGTCGAACATCATCACCGCCCCCGGTGGTTGATCGACATCGCGCGACGTGAGGTGGTCGAAATCGCGCATGCGCGTGCGGTACGCAACGCTGGAGAACGGCCAAAGCCTACCGAGTTGAGTGCCTTCGGCAACGACATCGAGCAGACCCGGAAAGCGACGGCATTCGGGCTGTACCGAACCGTCGAGGTTGACGAGCTTAGGGCTCGCCGCGCCGTAGTCGGGGTGCTCTACGAGCCACCGCACTAGCGTGTCGAGTGCGCCGGGCTTCACTTCGGCGTCGGAGTTCAATGTGCACAGCCAGCGCCCGGTCGCCACACTCGCTCCTTGGTTGTTGCCCTCGGCGTAGAGCCTGTTGTCGGGGTTCCGCACGAGGACCACGTCTGGGTAGTGGGCGGCAATGTAGTCAGCGGAGTCGTCCTCGCTGCCGTTGTCGACCACGATGATCTCCCGGGTTGTCTCGCACTCCGGCTGCGCGCGGTCTCGCAGCAGGGCGTCGATGCACGATGCGGTGAGTGCGCGCGTATTCCACGAAAGGATGACGACGGACAAATCCGGCTGTTCGGCGTGTGAGTTTGAATTCATACGGGCTTCAGCAGCCTAGCATCCATCCAGCGGGGGTGGGCATGTAGCCCCAGGCGGGCGACTACGCTGCCCCGGCCTTTCGCCCCTCGATGGGCGCCCGCGGGATTCCCCTCATCTTTTCGACGAGCTGGGCTTGTGATTTCGCGCCCAGTTTTCTCATGGCGTTCTGCAGTGACCGCGAGACCGCCGACGTCGAGACCCCAAGCCGATAGCCAATGTGGTTGCTCTGCTCGCCCAACGCCGCGTATGTCGCCACCTGAAGCTCCCGCTCGGTCAGACCGCGCGGATCGCCCAAGTTGGGTGCGTTCGGAATGGCCAACACATAGCGACGGTCATCCGAATCGAACCAATCCACCATCGACCAGCGTCCCTGCATCAGCGCCCACCAGGCCGACAGCGCTTCCTCGGGGTCGGTGGTTCGCAGGCGCCCTCGCGAGCGATCCACCCGCCGGGCGGCTTCACGAAGGGCGACCGTTGCACCCCTCCCTTCCCCCTCCGCGTCGGTGATCTGAAACGTGGTGGGGTCGATGACTGCCTCGGCACCGCGCGGAAGTGTCGTGTTCTTCTCGCGCTGGTTCTCCATCGCGCGACGGATGCGGTGCCCGGCGGTCAGATGCGCACCCAGCATCCTCCAAGTCCTGGCGGAAGACGAGGTGAGTCGAGTCTGCCTCGGAAGGAGCAACGTGAAGTTCACCCCCTCACCATCGGGCTCGACCGCGTTGACCACCAGGGCATCCTTGGCGATCCCCACGTGCCGCGACCAAGACTCCACCGCGGCGCGGCATCGACTCGAGATCTCGGAGACGGTACTTGCGAGACCGGGGCGCATGTACTCGCGTTGGACGTCCATCGGCACTTCCGGGCCGGCTCGCAACGTCAGCTCACGAAGGTCGAGATTCGTCCCCGCCACCCTCCATGTGCGTGATTCGACCTTGCCACCCGCTGGGGGCCTCGAGTAGGTCACGCCAAGCGATGCGCTCGCCTCCGGGACGGTCGGCAGCACCAGCCCGACGATCTCGGCCAACCAATCCGACTCGGACGAACTCAACTCATAAACCGCCTCCACCACACCAATGGACGCGGACGTACTGCATCGGGGCACCACGAGAAGAGGTGACCACGTCATCGTAGGAATCGCAATGGCCGTGTTTGGGAGCAGCGCTTTCGGCCGCAATCCCGAGGTCGCCACGAACGGCGCAGTGGCTCCTTAGAGCACGACCTCGTCGAAGCCACCCTCCCCGGCAGTCCAGCCGGAGTTGATTCAGTAGCGGCGGCTGAAAAACGGGGGCTGCCCCAACACAAGTATCGCGGGATTCGGATCGAGGTCGTATACCCGGGCGATGGCAGTGTTGAACCCGATACGGCGCTTGGCAGACGGCGCGAAAGCCTGGGCGGACGACCACCGCGAACTCGTCATCATTGGGGTCGCCCTTCCAATGGGCACCCTAGCGAGCGCGATCGACAAGGTGAGGAACGCATTCGCGAAGCCGATCGCCCCCTCTGAACACGACCAACGTGTCGCGCGGGTCGTCGATGAAGTGAAGCGCTATGCCGCGGCACGGTCACAGGGCGAAGGCTGGGCCCAGAAGCCGCTCCGGACCGATCGCAAGGGGGCCGCGTCACTCAACACGCGCATGGCCGACAAGTCACGTGCACAGACCGTGCAGATGCACGACCTCAAGGCGATTCTGGAGGTGGACGAGAAGCGCGGCGTCATCCGAGTCGAGCCGTTCGTCACTGTAGGCGAAGTCGCAGCGCATCTCGATCGGATCGGACTTCAGCTCGAGGCGACGATCGAGATGAAAGAGGCGACGCTCGGGGGACTCGTGATGGCGCTCGGTATGACGACGCATTCGCACGTGTCGGGCCTGGTTCACGACACGGTCGTGGCTTATGAGATCGTGACGGCCGAAGGTGACTTGGTCCGCGCGACTGCGGACAACGAGCACGCCGACCTCTTTCGCGCCCTTCCCTGGAGCCACGGCACGCTCGGGCTCCTCGTTGCGCTCGAGATGCGCGTCATCTCGGCCTCTTCCTACGTTCGACTCGTGTACCGCCCCTTCTATTCTCTGAACGCCTACGCCACCGAGTACGAACGACTCGCCGCCCGGGAGCACCCACCTCACTTCATCGAAATGCTGATCTTCGAACAAGACCGGGCCGTCATCATGGAGGGATACCTTGCGACAGACAGCGAGGTGCGATCTCGCAGGCTCGCCATCAACCCGATCAACCGTAGCCACAAACCACTCTTCTACAAGCACGTCGAGAGCATGCTCGACCTTGGCGAGGGGAGTCGCCATGAAGAGCTCATCCCCACGGTCGACTACCTGATGCGACACGACCGCAGCATGTGCATGTGCCTCGCGCAGATCCTCCCCTCCGCCAACGAGCCGTGGTTCCGATACACCATGGGCTGGATGCTCCCGCCAAACATGACGTTTCTCAAGGGCACACGCCCCAACGCCGAGCGCGAGAATACGATTCGAAAACAAGTCTGGCAGGAGTACGCGTTTCCTGCGGAGCACTTCGCCAGCATGGTCGCGCACATACATGACGCGTTCGAGATCTACCCGCTGCTAGCCTACCCCTGCAAAGTCATCGACCATGGCGGCCTCGTCCGGTTGCCCGCGAATCGAGGGAAACCCTATTCGGGAAAATCCGAGACGACCACGTTTCTCGACATTGGTGTCTACGGATTCCCTCAGCAGGTGAAAGACGGTGACGATCGTTTCCCTACCGTGACGCGTGTGCGCGAGCTGGAACGAAGGGCACGGGCAGTCGGAGGCTTCCTGCACACCTACTGCGACGTCTTCAGCACCGAAGAAGAGTTCATGGAGATGTTTGATCACACACTCTGGAAAGAGATGCGCGCTCGCTACCGGGCCGACGGTGTGTTCCCAACCATCTATGAAAAGGTGAAGCCCGAGATGGACCCGCTTCAGTTCCTCGAGGAGGAACGGTCGTGGTTCGCGGACCAGGCTCCCAATCCGGCGAACCCGATCGCGGCGCAAGGCAGGCCTCAGTAGCGCTCGGGAGCCAACGCCCACACGGTGGGGGAGCGCCAGAGCGCGGAGAGCGTGAGCTCGCGCATGTGGCTGAACTCGCGGGGGAGCTTGTCGTAGAGGCGGTCGAAGAGAGACTCTTGGTCGTAAAGTTCCGTCTTCCATTCTTCGCGGTCGACGCTCATCACCTCGTTGAACTGCTCTTGGGTGAAATCGAGACCTCGCCAGTCGAGCTGTTCGTACTGGGGCATCCATCCAAGTGGACTCTCAATGGAGCCTGCACGACCTCGCACACGGTCGACGATCCACCGGAGAACGCGCATGTTCTCACCGAAGCCCGGCCACAAGAACTTGCCGTCGTCGTCTTTGCGGAACCAGTTGATCAGAAAGATTCGCGGAGGCTTGGTGCTCCGCCGCCCGATCTCGAGCCAGTGGTTGAAGTAGTCGGCCATGTGGTAGCCGCAAAACGGCAACATCGCGAAGGGGTCGCGCCGGATCTTGCCGACCTCTCCGCCGGCCGCAGCCGTCTGCTCGGAGCCGATGGTGGCAGCCATGAAGACGCCGTATGCCCAGTTGAACGGTTGCACGACCAGCGGCATGGTCTTGGCCCGGCGCCCACCAAAGACAAACGCGTGCACGGGCACCCCGGCCGGATTCTCCCAATCGGAATCGATGACCGGGCATTGGGACGCGGGCGCCGTGAAACGGGCATTGGGATGCGCCGCGGTACGACCACTGTCTGGCGTCCACTCCTCGCCGCGCCAATCGGTGAGCTTTGGGGGAAGCTCGTCGGTGAGCCCTTCCCACCACACATCGCCGTCGGGTGTGAGCGCGCAATTGGTGAAGATGCTGTTGGCTCGACACGACGCGAGCGCGTTCTTGTTGGACTTGACCGAGGTCCCAGGAGCGACGCCGAAGAAGCCGGCCTCCGGATTGATCGCCCGGAGCCGGCCAGTCGCGTCGGGCTTGATCCACGCGATATCGTCACCGATCGTCGTCACTTTCCAGCCGTCCTCAGACAACGCCGGCGGCGGCACGAGCATCGCGAGGTTGGTCTTCCCGCACGCGCTCGGCAGGGCCGCTGCGATGTACGTCTTCTCGCCTTCCGGGCTCTCGACGCCGAGAATCAGCATGTGCTCGGCCAACCAGCCTTCGTCGCGCGCCATCACAGACGCGATCCGCAGCGCGAAACACTTCTTGCCGAGGAGCGCGTTGCCCCCGTAGCCGCTCCCGAACGACCAGATCGCTCGTTCTTCTGGGTAGTGGACGATGTACTTGTTGTCGTTGTTGCAAGGCCACGGCACATCTTCTTGACCTTTGCCGAGTGGGGCGCCGACGGAGTGGACACACCGCACGAAGTTCGGGCCTCGAAGATGGTCGTATACCGCTTCGCCCATGCGCGTCATGATCTTCATGTTGACGGCGACGTAGGCGGAATCGGAAAGCTCGATGCCGAGCTGTGAAATCTCCGAGCCGAGAGGTCCCATGCAGAAAGGAACCACGTAGAGCGTGCGCCCCGCCATGCATCCCTTGAAGAGGCCAGCCAGAGTCGTTTTCATCTCTTGTGGATCGGTCCAGTTGTTCGTCGGCCCCGCGTCATCTTTGCGAACACTACAGATGAATGTGCGGTCCTCGACGCGCGCCACGTCTGCGGGATCGGAGAACGCCGCGAACGAATTGGGTCGCTTCTTCTCGTCGAGTTTGACGAAGGTCCCCGCCTCGACGAGACGGTTGCAGAGCATCGCGTACTCCTCGTCCGAGCCGTCACAGAAATGAATGTCCGCGGGTTCGCACAGCGTCACCACTTCTCGAATGAAGGCCCGTGCCTCTTCGCTCTCGAGCTTGGATGGAAATTCAATCGCGGTCGGGTCTACGGACATGGTGGCCTCCGTCAAAGTGGTTCGCACCTCTGATCTGATGCATCCAAGCCCTTCGCTCAACACGCTTTTCACGAACCCGGATCGATGTCACATGCGCGAAAGAAAGAGGGGTCGTCGGCGCGCAGCAGATGCAGAGAGCGGCGTAAATCCTGCGTTGTCGGCCGCGGTTGCGACACCTCACCCGGCGCCCCATGGCGCTCCCGCAGATCGGCGGTCAATTTCGGTGGCCGGGAAAGACGTCGTTGGTTCCCGAGCATTGCAGGAACATGCCCCGGCAGGCGTTGCGTCGGCACAGCAGGCAGTGCGGCTCCGGCCGGGTCGTGTTGCATTGGTTGAAGCAGTTCCGCAGCACGCATGCCTTGTACCAGGAGTAACAGCTCGCACATTCCTCGGAGAGGCCGGTTCGCTTCTCGATGCAGGCGATGGTGGCCGGGCGGCCCACGGCGCGCGAGCCGGTCGTGCAGTGCGTGTACGCATCGAGAAAGCCCGGCTCCTTTCGGACTTCTAGAGCCTCCTCCGTGATGCAGACCGTCGGACGGCGCCCGTGTCCGCGACCCACCTCACTCCCTGACTTGTGGCAGGACGTCGTGAGTAGGAGAAGCCACGCGAGCAGGGCGACGCGAATTGCCACGCTTCCGTACCTAGTGGCGGGGAGCCAGCCCGGCAAGGTGCAGGCGGGTGGGAACGCCTCCTTGACCAGCACGCGCCGCGGTCCACGTCGTTCGTGGTAGAGGTAGTGTCGCGATGAAGCCGTTCGCAGCATCCATCTACGGCCAGGTTTCGGTCTTGGCGCTTACGCAGCTCTTTTCCGTACCGGTGAGCGCGCAGGAGATTCCTGGTTTGCCCGGCGCCTCGAGCGACGAGGATGCGGAGGCCCAGGATCCGACAACCGCAGCCGCGATCGCATCTCGCCGTTCGAAGGTAGATTCCGAGCTCCGACTCCTCGACGAAGATCTTGCTCGTACTGGCCCTGAAAACGTCGCGCACGCGCGTGCGGTCGAAGACGAGCTTCGAGAGATCCGCGATATCATGGACGATCACGCCGCGTTTCTCTCGCGGCCTGCGCGTGCGGAGCACGAAACCAGACTACCCCCGCCAGAGGCCTCGACCCCCCGGGCGCTGAACTCGCTCTATGAAGCCCAGTTCGCGATCGTGCAGCGAAGTTCTGAACGCGACGCCCTCCTTCGGTCATCCCGGGATGCCCTCGACGCAGCAAAGGTGCGGATGGAGCAGGCAGAGAAGGGGCGACGGAGGGCTCGAGTCGAGCTTGCCGAGGCAGAGCCGGGAGCACGGGCCAACGCGAGCAGAACACTCGAGCTTCAAGAGCTCGAAAGCCGACTCGCCCAAGAGGAAGTGTATCTTCGTCGAGCTGAGACGCGTGCCTTGCAACAGGCCGAGGATGACGAAGTTCTCGCCGAGGTCGAACGAAGAATCGACGAAATGCGCGACGAACTCGCGGACGATGAGAGCCGCTCCACGGCCGAGATCGGTCCGTCAACCGAGCGCGAAGGGCGGCTCCTGCGGCGACGGGAGGCTGCCGAACGCCGTCTTGCAACGGTGGAGCTCGCGCTCGAGGCAACGCAGAGCCGCTACCTCCGCCGCCCCTAAGATTCCCCCGAGTTGCTCGCCGAGGCCGAGGCGCTCAC
>JBATTM010000371.1:0-1950 GCA_049670545.1 Polyangiales bacterium | reverse complement strand
GTGCCGAACTCGCGCGAAAGCGTTCGATCTAGACGCGCGTTTGCGGCGCCAAGTGGTCTAGTCTATTTAGCTTTTGCTGTGACGGATCGCCCCACATTCAATGCGTTCGCGCCGGTTTCGAGAGCTGCCTGGATCGCCAAGGTCGAGGCCGACCTCCAAGGAGCTGCGTTCGACTCGCTGCGCTCGACGGTTCCAGGAGGAATGGCGCGGGAGCCCTTGTACACCGCGGAGGATCGGACCGGCCCTCCCGGAACCGGAATGCCCGGGCTCTTCCCGTATGCGCGGGGCGCGACGCCCGTCGCAGGCTGGCAGATTCGGCAGGAGTACGGAGATCCACGGCTCGAGGTGAGTGCGGAGACCCTACGCCGCGATCTTGCACACGGCGTCGAGGCCGTTTGGATCAAGACGGGCCCCCGTTTCGGAACGCGCGTCACCACGGTTGCCGATCTCGACCGCTTGCTCGCGCCCGTCGACTTGGCGACCACCTCGGTTTACCTCGAGCCCGGCGTCGACCCCATCGCCGTGGGCGCGGGTTTGATCGCCGTTGCGGAGCAACGAGGGGTCGGCGCGACAGGAGTTCGTGGGTGCTTCGGCGCGGACCCGGTCGGGGTACTCGCGCGAGAGGGTCGGATTCAAGGCGGCCTCCAGGTGCGCATGGCCGAAGTCCGGGAGCTCGGGGTTTGGTGCGCGGAGCATGCGCCGTTGCTGTCCGCGATCTGCGTTTCGGGGGACCCCTACCACAACGCGGGTGCGAGTGCGGTTCAGGAGGTCGCTGCCGTCATCGCGACCGCCGTCAGCTACCTTCGCAATCTGACCGACGCCGGGCTCGGTATCGATGCTGCAGCGCGACAGATTCGGTTCGCGTTTTCGGTGTCGAGCGACTTTTTCGGCGAGATCGCAAAGCTTCGCGCGGCGCGCTGGATATGGGCGCAAGCCTTGTCGGCTGCGGGTGCCGAACCTGGCGCCGCAACGATGAGCATTCATGCGCGGACGTCTGCGTTCACGAAGACCGAACGAGATCCTTGGGTCAACATGCTTCGTGCGACCTCGGAGTGTACGGCCGCGATTCTCGGCGGCGCGCAGAGCGTTGCGACGCTTCCGTTCGATACCGCGATCGGCTCGCCGGACCAGCTCACCCGGCGTGTCGCACGCAACACCCAAGTGGTCTTGAGAGAGGAGTCGCACCTCGGCGCGGTCGCCGACCCGGCAGGAGGAAGCTGGTACGTCGAGAGCATGACGCGGGAAATCGCCCGAACCGCGTGGGAAGAGTTTCAGCGAATCGAAGGTGAGGGTGGAATCACGGCCTCCCTCGGTTCAGGCCGCATCACCGACCGAATCGCGGCTGTTTCCGCAGAACGCCGCACGCGAATCGCCAAGCGCAAAACGCCGATCGTCGGCGTGAGCGAGTTCCCCAACCTCGACGAGCCCCGAATCGAACGCGAGCGGGTCACGCAGGAGGAGATCGCGAAGCGCACGCGGGAGTCACTCGAAGCGCTCGACCTGGGCGCGAGCCGATCGAAGTTGATCGCGATCGCGAGGGCCATGGACGCGATCCAAGAGACTCCAGGTGAGCTCATGGACGCGTGCGTCGGTGCGGCGATGACCGGCACCGACATGTACAGCATCTCGACGGTGCTGCAGCACGGGCAGCCCGATTTCTACCTCGAGCCGTTATCCCCGTGGCGCCAATCCGACGCGTGGGAGGGGCTACGGGCTCGTTCCGACCGGCGTGCTGCCGACGGGCCGCGGCCGAGCGTGTTCCTTGCCAATCTGGGTCCGATTCCTGCCCACAAGGCGCGCTCCGCGTGGACGGGGAACCTCTTCGCGGCTGCAGGCATTGCGTCGGTTGCGAACGACGGGTTCGAGTCCGTCGATGACCTGGTCGCCGCGTACTTGGAGTCCGGTGCAGGCATGGCGGCGATATGCGGGAGCGATGCGGACTATGGGGTG
>JBATTM010000370.1:0-3695 GCA_049670545.1 Polyangiales bacterium | reverse complement strand
GTACTACACCGTCCTCGCACTCACCCGTTTCTCGATGCAGATGGCGCGCGTCGGACAGTACATGAAAAAGATCGAGATCATCGATGAGGAAAACGAGTTCGACGCAGAAAATCTAGCATCGATCACCCTGCGTCGTGCGCTCGAGGAGGTGTTGTAATGGGTCCGCTCAAAGGAATTCGCATCATCGAAATCGAGGGGATCGGGCCGTGCCCCTTCGCTGGGATGATGCTGGCCGACCTTGGCGCCGAAGTGATCCGCGTGGGGCGTCCTCAGCCCTCGCACTTGCAGGCTGCATTCGACTTGATGAGCCGGGGGAAGAGAAGCGTCGTCCTCGACCTCAAGAGCGCCGAAGGCACCTCAGCACTTCTGGAGATCATCAAGAGCGCCGACGCTCTTATCGAAGGGTTTCGGCCCGGGGTCATGGAGCGGCTGGGGGTGGGCCCCGACGCGTGCCTCGCCGCGAACCCGAAGCTCGTGTTTGGACGCATGACCGGCTGGGGCCAAGAAGGCCCGTACGCAAAGACCGCTGGGCACGACATCAACTACATCTCCTTGGCGGGGGCGCTGCATGCGATCGGGCGCAAGGGCGAACGCCCGACGATCCCGCTCAATCTCGTCGGAGACTTCGGCGGAGGCGGCCTCTTGCTGGCGTATGGCGTCCTCGCCGCGCTTCTCGAGTCGAAGACGTCTGGAAAAGGACAAGTCGTCGACGCAGCCATGGTGGATGGCGTCGCCGCATTGATGGCCAGCGTGTACGCCGGCATGCAACAAGGGTTTTGGTCGGACAAACGCGGCGAGAACCTGCTCGATTCCGGCGCAGCTTTCTACGATGTCTACGAAACGAGCGACGGAAAGTACGTGTCGATCGGCTCACTCGAACCCCAGTTCTACGCGGAGCTGATTCAGAAGCTCGAGATCGAGGACGCGCCGCCCCCCATGGAGCACCTCCGCCCAGATAAGTGGGATATGCTTCGCCCGACGTTGGAGAAGATTTTCAGGCAGCGCACGCGCGACGAATGGTGTGCACTGCTCGAGGGATCAGACATCTGCTTCGCACCCGTCCTGGCCGCCGCCGAGGTGTTCGAACACCCTCACCACCAGGCACGCAACTCGTTCTTCACGATGGACGGCGTAAAGCAAGCGATGCCCGCTCCGCGGTTCTCGCGGACGGTAGCCGATACGCCGACCCCTGCGAAAGAGCGAGGCGCCGATACAGAGGAGATTCTTCGGGAGTGTGGAGTGACGTCTTCCGTTGGGGGGGAATGACATGATCACCGAGTTCGATGACTACTTGATCCACCAAGCGCCGTTCCCGGTAAACCAGCCCGCGCTCACGAATCGGAACTTCTACGATCGCTATTGGTTCAACGGATTCGACAAGACGGGGAAGTTCATCTTCGAGATCGGGTTCGGGCGTTACCCGCACCGATTCGTGCAAGATGGCCACTTCAGCGTCACCCTCGACGGTGTTCAGCATTCGTTCCATGCATCCCGACGTGTGGCCGAGAACCCAATGGACTCGTCCGCAGGCCCGCTCAGAATCGAAGTGATCCGACCGATGCGCACACTTCGCATCGTCATCGAGCCCAACGACACGGGCGTCGAGTGCGATCTCACGTTTCACGCGAAGGCCCCGCCTCTCCAAGAGCCGAAGAACGTCATGTACGACGGCGTCCGTCTGATCATGGATACGCAGCGATTCACGCAGTACGGCACATGGGAGGGGTTCTTCTCGATCCAAGGCCAGCGAATCGACGTCAAGCGAACCGAGGTCCTCGGCAACCGAGACAAGTCATGGGGCATGCGCCCTGTCGGTGAGTACGAGGACGGCGCGCCAAGCAAGCTCACGACGGACCCAGCCGTGTACTGGATCTGGTCGCCGATTCACTTCGAAGGGTTCTCGACGCACTTTCTGACTCGGGAGATGCCTGACGGGCACGCTCAGGAGCTGTCCGCTTCGATCGTCAAGACTTGGGGGGATGAGGAAGAAGTCCCGTCGACGGCAACGGTGCCTGAGGAAGAGATCATGGTCACCGCCAAGCACGACATCCGTTGGAAGAGCGGGACGCGATGGCCGCTTGGTGCAACCCTCGACTTCGTTTCCAAGGATGGGACTGAGCGTCAAGTCGTGCTCGAACCGGTACTTCGTTTCCAGATGATGGGGATTGGCTACCAACATCCCGAGTGGGGCCACGCCGTCTGGCGCGACGAACTCGACATCGGATACGAGAACTGGAAGATCGACGAGGTGGAGCCGGACGAGTACTGCACGATCCACGTGCACAACGTCGTGCGCGCCACGATGGGCGACCAGCACGGCATCGGGATCCTCGAAACGCTAGTCTTCGGCCGCCACGCGCCAAGCGGTTTCGAAGATCTCTTCGATGGCGCACCCTAGCGCCGCGAAGCTTGCGCGTACCAACGGCCTTGATGACGTGTGCGCGCACGTTCGAACTCGACCCGAGACATCGTCACTAACTCGTGAAGAATCTGAGACTTCCGGCGGAGATCACGCGCACGGGCCCTGCCGTGGTCGAATCGCCAATGGAGATTGTCGAGTTCGCGACTCAGGTCGACGAGGTAACGGTACCGTCGGTCATAAGGGTCGTGGCGACCCTCGCGAAGCTCCTTTGCGAGCCATATCTCGAGTCGTCGGTCCGACATGGCAGTCTCGTATCGATCGCGACGGGCACTCGAGGATCGCCATGCACGGGAGATGTCGACGATCTGCCGCAGGTCCCGGCGCTCATGCTCGAGACGACGCTGCGTGGCGCCCATCGGCGCGCGGTGGTGGGCGGGCGCGTACCTCGCGTATCGTGGATGCCCGTGGCCGACAACCGCGACGGTCTCGCTGCGTTTGGCTCTGTGCCCAGGTTGCGCCTGGGCAGATGTGACGACCCCGAAGGAGCCGGCGACGAGGGTGAGAATGAGCAGTTTCTTCATGATTTCGTGCCTCCAGGACTGAGACACGACGAAACCTTAAGGAGACCTTACGGCTTCTAAGAAGCCCGAATGGTCGACACTATTGCGCGAGCAGCACGCGTGCTTCGTCGGCCTGGTCGAGGACAGCGCGCACACGTTCGTCATCGGCGAGCGCATCCCAGAGCGCCTTTGCCCGCTCACGATAGACCGAGAGTTCGAGCCGGCCCCGCAGCAGCTCGGCCCGCAAGAATACGAAACTGGTTTGCACGACGTCGTGTAGACAATAGTCACGAATCTCGGTGTGGCGGCCGTGTTCGAACATGCTCTGCACCTTGGATCCATCGACTTGCATCTTGCCCGGCATACCGACGAGCTGGGCCAGAGCGTCCAGACTGGGCATGCGGGCGGCACCGAAATCCGTCAGCAGATCGGCCAAATCGATGTGCCCCTCGTCACTGTATCGGTAGCGATAGTCGCGGTTGGAATAGTACGCGCGGAACGCCACCCCGTGCTTCATCATGCGATTGGCGAGGACGGGGAGATCGAAGCGACGGCCATTGAAGGACACGAGGGTCGGCTGCTTCTTGCCAACGAACTCCGAAAACTCTTCGAGGACTTTGGCCTCATTCGGCGAGGCGTCAGTCTCTCCACCGAAGGCACCAAGCTTCTGCAGACGATGCTCGGCATCCAGCCACAAGACCCCAAGCGCGACCACCTGGTGAAAGGGCGCGGGCGGAAACCCATCAACTGCCGCGTCCCAGGGCATGTACGGG
>JBATTM010000369.1:0-4199 GCA_049670545.1 Polyangiales bacterium | reverse complement strand
GTCCCAGGCGTTCCGGACGTAGAGGTGTCCTCCGACCTGGCCTTTCAACGCCTGCAAAGCGCGAGCAACCCGCAGTACGTCGCGACGCAGGTGGTCGAGGGCCGGTGCCGCGAGGGAAGCCTCTTCGGAACATCCTCGTCCGATTCGGACACGGGTCCCGATTCCAACGCGAGCTTCCGGCCAAACGATGAGGGGGGCGTCGCTGTCCTCGCGTCCGGCACGATCGGGCCCTACGACTTCGTCGTCATTCAGCCCGACGCATCGTTCGAAGCTCCTGGTGATGTGGCGGTCGATTGGCTCGCCGATGAGGGATACGACGTCGTTCCACCGGAAGGCGACGCGGACGCCGTCGCGGCGATGCTTGGTACGTATTTCCAAGGCGGCATGAACCTCCTCGCTTTTCGCCTCACCAAAGGCAACGACGCAGGGACGATTCGACCTGTGCGCATCACGTACGAGTCCGAGCAACCGATGATCCCGATACGTCCAACCGCAGTCGCCGCCAACGACGACATGGGCGTCCTGGTGTGGGTCGTCGGCGCGGACCGTGCGGTCCCGATCAACTACCGAAGTCTGGAACTCAACGAAGCCTTGATCGACTGGCGTCAATCCGGCGCGAACTACAATCAGGTCGTGATCGCCGCCGCGAACGAGGCGGGCGGTCAGGGTTTCGTCACCGAGCGCGCCGGACCAGCGTCGACGTACGAGAATGTGATCTTGGCGCCGGGTGAGCGGGATCAGTGGGAGTCGATCGCAAACAGTGTCGAAGCCCTTCCGACGAGCACCGTCGTCACCCAGAGCGTTGGGCTTCTTCGCACATGGGACGGCTTCGAAGACGTGGCACTCCGCCACCTGCCGGGACGACTCGACGGAAGCGGGCTCTTCATTTGTGAAGGATGCAACCAACTGACATCCGAAGACCTCGACACGGCGGCCTTCGTTCGCGACCTCGAAGCCGAAGTCGTCAACCCCATGCTCGAAACCGAAGATCTCTTGTTGTCACGACCCTATGTGACACGGTTGTATACGACGTTGTCGGCGCCCGAAATGGACCGCGACCCCCTGTTCGACTTCAACCCGGACCTCGAGGACGCCTCCAATGTCCACAACGCGACCTGGGTGATCGAATGCAAGCGGGAACTGTTTCTCGGCGAAGCGCCGTCTCGCTTCGAACTCGAAGATGGTCGTGTCGTCCGCCTAGAACCGGGAGCGCCCTGGCCGTTCATCCCTGGAGACTCGGAGGCACCACCGGCAAACGCCCTCGTCGTACAGCTCTCGACGAGCGGCCAAGGCGAAGTCGTCGAGGACAACCGGCCTGCCATCGACGCGCTCCTTAGCGACCACAACAACGGCGTCATCGGAGGCGGTTGCGCCGTTGGCTACGGCGACCCACCGATCACCCCGGGAGGTCTCCTGCTCATCGCCCTGGTTCTCGGCATCTCTCGCCGACACCGAAGTCAGACAGGATGACACGATCGCGCTCAGATGATGGAGGTCGATATGGGAGCGAAACGAGAGCACGCGATCGCACTCTACATGGAAGGCATTCGGGATGGACGGGCGCGCGAGGCTGTGACCCAGTACACGGGTGACCGCTACACGCAGCACCGCACCGGAGTTGCCGACGGGGTGGAGGGGTTCGTGGCGTTCTTCGAGGATTTCCTCGAACGCACCCCGGTGCGCGACATTCAAGTCGTGCGCTCCCTCGAGGACGGGCAGTATGTGTTCCTGCAGGCCTTCCAAAGCCTCGACGACGGTGCGACACAGTGGGTCACGACCGACTTCTTCGACACCGATTCAAGCGACAAGCTCGTCGAGCATTGGGACGTCATTGCGGCGTACTCGACCGATACCCCATCGGGGCATACGAGCGTCGACGGCAGCCGAGCGCTCGAAGACCACGAGGACACCGAGTCCAACAAGAAGATCGTCCGCGACATGGTCGAGGGGGTCCTGGTTGCCGGCGGCACAGCAACCGAACTCGAGGCCTTCGTCGACGTCGACGTGACCCAGCACGACACCGCACTGCCTGATGGGTTTGGGCCGTACGCGGCCCATGTCGCGGGCGAACATCGGTCGCTCGCCTATGACGAGATCGTTCTCCTGGTCGGCGAAGGAAACTTCGTCGCGACGCTCAGCAAAGCACGGCTCGACGCGGTCCCCACTGCACAAGTAGACCTCTACCGGCTGAGCGACCGCAAGATTGTCGAGCGATGGAGCAACGCGGAGCCGGTTCCCCCTCCCGAAGAGTGGGCGAACAGCGGCAAGTTCTAGACTCGATGAGACAGACGCGCCGCGAGTTGACGCCGATCGCTCGTAGTTCTTACTATCGGTGCGCCACGACGGGGCAAGCTCACCTCTCTTGTCGCGCGGTCGCCGTCCGCGAGGCGTTGAACCCTTGACCGGCCGATCGCTGGCAACGCACTGAAAAAGAGGCGACCCGGCCGGGCGATGGCTTCGGGCACGTGGTACTAGGTGCCTATGAGCCTCTCCACCGCCCGGGGGTTGTCAGAAAGCGAGGAGGACCGTGCGTTTCTCCAGAAGCGCGTGGCGTTGTTCGGCCTGATTGTAGGTGGGGGATACCTGTTCTTCTGGCTCTACCGCGCCGTCGCCATGCTCATCGACGCGTACTACGTGGGCTTTCGGGAGCAAGCGTTCTGGTGGCACCTACTGGCGGCCGTCGCTTTCTTGGCGCTCGGCCTGTCGTGCCAGCGCACGGTTCATAGTGTTCGCTACATTCGCATGGGGGAGCTCACGGCGCTCAGCGTCGGGGTATTGGCGACTGGCGCAATGGCCATGCACATCCCGTTCGCGCATCGCCCGGATTACATTCTGCTGCTCGCGCTCACGAACGTGGTGATCGGGCGCGCGATCTTCGTGCCGAGTTCAGGCCGGTGGACGTTGATGCTCGGCTGCGTCATCGGCGTACTCTTGGTCGGCTCCGTATACATGATCGCGCTTCGAATGGATGTCGATAGGTGGTCGGCGTTCCTTCCGAAGCTCACCGAACGCGGCATCGATCGCGCCGCGCTCAGCATCACGATCGAGGCCGCTGTCTATTGGATGCTGGCCATCTTGCTCAGCACTGCAGGCTCGTTGGTCATCTACGGGCTTCGGCGCCAAGTCCGCGCGGCCCAGCACTTGGGTCAATACCGACTTGAAGAGAAGGTCGGCGAAGGCGGCATGGGGGTGGTCTATCGAGCGACGCACGCGTTCTTGCGCAGGCCCACCGCGGTGAAACTCCTTCCCCCGGACAAAGCGGGCGCGGAGAACCTCCGACGGTTCGAGCAAGAGGTCCAGCTCACCGCAAGCCTCTCGCACCCAAACACGATCACGATATTCGACTACGGGCACACCTCGGATGGAGTCTTCTACTATGCCATGGAGTACGTCCGTGGCTTGTCACTGGCCGACGTCGTCGCGAGATCGGGTGCGCAGCCGCAAGGTCGCGTAGTTCACTTGATGAGACAGGTGGCGTCTGCACTCATCGAAGCCCACGGCATCGGGATGGTTCACCGAGACATCAAGCCCTCCAATATCATGGTGCAGCTGTTGCACGACCACGACGATGGAGAAGATTTCGCCAAGGTTCTCGATTTCGGTTTGGTCAAGGAGGTTCGCCAGGAAGGTGGAATCGACCTCACCAACGAAGCCAACATCTCGGGTACCCCTCAGTACATGTCGCCCGAAGCGATCACATCCCCCGAAAACATCGACGCCCGCGCGGACATCTACGCTCTCGGCGCGGTCGCGTACTACTTGCTGACAGGAACGCACCTGTTTACCGGCAGAAGCATCGTCGAAGTGTGCAGTCACCACCTACACACCGCACCTGAAGCGCCATCTGCGCGACTCGGCAACCCGATCGATCCTGCTCTCGAGCAACTGATCCTGCAATGCCTTGCCAAGGATCCGGCAGTGCGCCCCCAATCCACGTTCGAGCTCAAGCAGCGCCTTTCGGGCCTCTCCCAAATCCCGCTATGGACTCCCCATGACGCGCGGTCATGGTGGGACACACACGGGGAACGGGCGCCAACCGAAGCGGCTCGGGGCGACGCAAGCTTCGTGACAGTCGAGCTCGACGGCATCGCTCGGCGCGCGTGACGCGTGCCTGAGACCGAGGAGCAACGGGACGGGCTGAAGTTTCTTAGTTTCGTCCCGAGCGCGAAATGAAAACTGAAAAACTTCAGCCCGTCCCC
>JBATTM010000368.1:0-1691 GCA_049670545.1 Polyangiales bacterium | reverse complement strand
GCAGCTAAGCTTTAGTGAGCGAGCTGCCTCCGACGATTTCTTGGGACTCGCACACGACGGCGCGACTCTGGTCGTAGGCATCGTCGGCCACAGCGCGCGTGTCTTCGACTTCGAACGAGGGATCGAGGTGAGCGAGAGGGGCGGGCTCGCGGTATTCGAGCGACCTCACGGCGCTTGGGTCGAAACAGAGTTTCTCGCGGTACCATCAGAAGACGCTGAGTCGCTCGGGCCCATCCTGGCTCTCGACGGGGATACGCTTCTCGCAAGTCTTGGCTCTCCCCTCGATCCGGGCTTCGCTGTTTTCGAACGCAGAGATGGAGGCTGGAGACGCACGGAGACAATCCGAGACATCGGCTGCGTCTTTCACGCCGCGCTCGACGGAGATCTCGCGGCATTTGCTGAATTTTGTGCTCGCGGCGAACCTGATGAGGCGGCGGTCTTGGTTCATGTATATACCAGAGCGTCTGGAGAGTGGCGCTGGCTTCAGGACCTGACCGGACCGCCGTTCAACTCCGAACGGCAAGTGGGCCCGAGCGCGACGGGGACGGGCCTCGCGATCGATGGATCAACGTTGGCCATCGGCCTTCCCGGTTACGACATAGATGATGCGCGTCGGGACGTTGGCTTGGTCGTCACGTACGAGTGGAACGGGGACCGCTTCATCGAAGAGCAAGCGATCCTTCCCAAAGGACTTCCCCAGGAAGCCCGATTCGGAGACTCCTTGGCGATCTCAGGGGACAGGCTGGTGATTGGGGCACACGGAGAGGCCGGCTTTGAGGGGGCGGTCTACACGTACAGGCACCACGGAGGGACATGGACGCTCGAACAGCGTCTCGAGGGGCTCGAGCTCGGTGGCGCAGACGGCCCGCCTACTTTCGGATGGTCTGTGGCGCTCCGAGGATCTCGCTTGATCGTAGGTGCACCGTTCGAGCGAGGCGGAGGCCTCGGGGTCGACCAGACCGACGAAACGCCGTGGCCTGATTTCGCTCCAGGCGGGGCCGCATACATGTTTGAGCACGACGGCGAGAGTTGGGCGTTGCAGCACCTGCTCAAGAACGGCGAAAGGCGGTCTGGAACGTACGGGACCGCAGTAGCGCTTGGCAGGGGCGGGGAAATCTTGGTCGCGAGCGGATGGGACGGCGAGTTTGGGTTCGGTTTCGTCGACGTATGGACTCGGGTGGAGAACGCTCGCTGACTCTCTAAGACCGCAACCCAGAGAGTTGAGAACAGTAGAAAGGTTTGCCACGCGGCACCTCCCCGCGGTCCTTCACAGCGGACCCCAAGAATGCAAGCGGAGGCGTGTCGTGATGAAAACGAAGAAACCGACGAGGACCGCGAGGGATTCGTTCCCGTTCGAACTCCAGTACGTTGCGTTGCTGTGTCTTTCCGTACTCTCAGCCTGTGGCGAGCCGTCTGACTCTCTGAGCGCAGACGGCCTAACGTATGGGCAGCAACTGGTCGACGAAGCGGGGATCGGTTCGCATGAGTTCTGTGTGGAGAGCGCGCATCGCAATCGAACGCTCGCCGTGACAGCCGATATGCATCTCGAGGGGTACGGCGAGAGTGAAACGGAACGGGGAGCAGTCCTCGTGTTCGAACGACTCGACAGCGGGTGGGAACGTACTTCGCACCTGACGCACCCAAGCACGAAAGACGAATTCTTCGGTAGGTTCGTCGCGGTTGACGACGAT
>JBATTM010000367.1:0-5659 GCA_049670545.1 Polyangiales bacterium | reverse complement strand
GGGCGGTCTCGGCGGGGCAGGGGGCGAGCCCGGAGGTTGTCTGGACGACCCCGATTGCGAGCCCGGAGAGGTTTGCGTGACCGAGGCGTACGACGGCGTCAATCTTCCTGGCGAGCTCGGCGATCTCGCAGACACGCCAGGGGTGTGTGTCGTCCTGCCTCCGCAGATGCAGCTGTCCGTCATCACGTTCACGCCCATGAGCTTCGAGGACGTGGAGGGTGTGCGTGACCCGAGGATCGACGCCTACGAGACACTCGAGGGCGAGTTCAGCATCACGAGCAACTACGTGACCTTCAGGTTCACCGACGGACCGACCCTATGGGGGCCTTGGGAACTCCCCTACCGCTCGCCGCCGCTCCGCTACTACTACACCTGGCAGGGCGAGTTCACCCTCCGCGTCGATGGCATCGAGTGCAACCTCGTCTTCGGTGCTGGGGGTGCCGTACTCGACGGCGGCATCGTTCGGGCGCCAGGTGAGGTGCTTTGCTCCAACAGCAACTGGCTTCCACCCCAGTTACCAGACGCTCTGGGACTCTTGGTCGAGTACGAAGTTCTCTCGGCACCCTAGCTTCGAACTTCGTGTGCGGCGCTCCGAGAGCCCCGGCCGGGAAACTGGCCGGGGCTTTCACTTGCGCAGACTTTGCGTTAGCTTAAAAAGCAGCAGGAGAACGCATGGCACCGCGTAAGAAAACAACAACAAGTCCACTCGATACGGTCGAGGACCAGAAAGTACTTGCCGTGCAGTTCAATCGCAGAGAGCTGGACGTCTTGCGGGAGGCGCTCGAGAGTCACCAGGCCCGCGGGAGCAGGGTGACGGTCTCTCAGCTCATCCGATGGGCGGTGAACCACATCGACTTCGACGAGATGCCGGAAGTCCCGTGACGTCGCGGTAGGCTTCGGCGGGTTCCTTCACTGCTCTGCGACAACCGACTGCCTGGGGGCGGCGACCCGTCTTCGCTCCTCGGCGTACACCCGGAGCGCGAATTGACCTGCGGGGTGCGCCCGCATCTCTTCACATAGCTCTCGTGCTTCCGCGTCGAGCGCCTCTCGTGATGGAAGCACCGCTCCGTACCCTTCCTCGGGCGTCGTGCACATCACGGGTGCCATCAGCGCCGCAAAGGTGAGGTCGGCGGCCGTGAACCGATTGCCGCAAAGATATTTGGTCTCTTCGATCCGTTCCGCGGTCGCATCGAGTTCTTCCCGGACGCGAGTCATCGCCCGGTCTCGACTCTCTTCGGAGAGCTTCAGCAGGCCCTTCAGTTGATTTCGCATGAGTGGAAGAACCCTCACGAAGAGCCACGCTTCGCGGTTGCCCACGTTGTCTGCCGCAAGCTGCGGGAGCAGCGCTGGATGTCTCAAGACATGCCAGTACGCCAGCAAGCGCGTGTACGGGCCCAGTTGGTCGCCGTAGTGGTCGACGAGCGCTGCGGTGACCTCGCCGGAGCAGAAAGAAAGGTCGTCGCCCGCGGCGAACCGGAGGATGTCGGTGGAGTCGTGAAGGACCCGCCCGTCGTCCAACAAGAGCACGGGGGTCGAGAAGCGTGTGGACGCTCGGTCGGCCGTTCCGCCACGACCTCGGGTCGCCGCCGCGACCGCAAGAGAGCAAAACACGGGCATGTGGCCTTCTTCTCGGTGCGCCATCCCTCGACCGACGGTAGCACGCTGTGATCATTCTGCGTGTTGGCTCGTCGATGGTTGACAGTGTCCGACTTACTCAAGTAACAAAGGACACAATCTTCCCTGGGGGACTCCCCGTTTCGTAAAGGCAGCCATGAGATACGCACTTGCTCTCGCCGCGGCGAGCGTCCTTTTTGCACCCATCGCGCACGCCGACGAGGCCGTTCCAAGCGGGAGCGCGAGCGCATGCCCGGAGTTCGTCAACATGGTCGCCGCGATGCGAAGCGGGGGAGGTTCGAGTACCGACCTCGGCATGGAGCAAGCGATTGCCAAGCAAAAGAAGAAAGGGATCTACCGCGGTTGGGACAACAGCGTTCGTCTCGAGGGGCCAGGCGCGAAGGTAGGCGTCCGGCCGTCGACGACGTTTGCGTTTCGACCCATCAACCCCGACGTTCACCCAGCGCAGCAGATCAAGCTCTATCCATTCTCGACCAAGAAGGGGTATCGAGAGCTGCTCGTGGGCGGGACGAACATTTGGGGCGGTAGCAAAGACAAGCGCCAGAAAGACGATTCGATTCCGCTCACGTTCGAGAAGATCAAGAAAGGTTGCTACAAGGTGACCGCCGTGGCGCCCCTTCCGAAGGGACAGTACGCGTTTAGCCTCGGCTCGGTAGGCCAGGGCACCTCGGCTGATGTCCAAGGGACGAGCGCAGGGTGGGGATCGAACACGCAGGGGCAAACGTGGTTCGGCTTTTCGGTCGTCCCGGCAACGCCTGCCAAATAGTTCGGTAGCGCAGCCTGAACGTAGCCGGTAGATATCGAGGGTGACCGATGTCCTGCCGGGCCAAGCGTACCCGCTTGGCGCATGCGTCCAGCCTGAAGGCGTCAACTTCAGCGTTTACTCGAAAGATGCGGAAGCCATGGAGCTTCTGCTGTTCGACGGGCCTCAGAACCGAACGCCGGCGCGAGTCATCAGGCTAGACCCGGAGCGCGGCCACAGGACGTTCCACTACTGGCATGCTCTCGTCCCAGGCCTCGCCGCGGGGCAGGTGTATGCGTATCGGGCGCACGGTCCGTACGAGCCGAGTCGAGGGCTTCGCTACGACGCGACGAAGGTGCTTCTCGATCCGTACGGCAGAGGCGTTGCGGTCCCCGACGACTACGATCGTGATGCGGCGGCCCGCCCCGGCGACAATTCCGCCGCAGCACTCAAGAGTGTCGTCGCAGATCCGCGCGCGTATGACTGGGAAGGGGATGCCCCCCCGAAGCACCAGTACGTGAGAACCGTGATCTACGAAATGCACGTCGGTGGCTTCACGCGGCACCCAAGCTCCGGTGTGGCCCCAGCCAAACGCGGGACGTACCTCGGGCTGATCGAGAAGATCCCCCATCTCGTCGACCTCGGCGTCACCGCAGTCGAGCTCCTACCGATCTTTCAGTTCGATCCTCAGGAGGCACCCCCCGGCCTGACGAACTACTGGGGATACAATCCGATTTCGTTCTTCGCGCCGCACGTCGGGTACGCGACCACGACCGATGCGTTGCGGGTCCTCGATGAGTTTCGCGACATGGTCAAGGCGTTGCACCGCGCTGGCCTCGAAGTGATTCTCGACGTGGTCTACAACCACACAGCGGAGAGTCACGAGACAGGACCGACCCTCTGCTATCGGGGCCTGGACAACCGGGGCTACTACATCCTCGACCCCGGTGACAAGGCTCGCTACGCGAACTACAGCGGAACGGGGAACACGATGAACGGCAACCACGCCGTCGTCCGTCGCATGATCCTCGACAGCTTGCGGTACTGGGTCGAGGAAATGCACGTGGACGGCTTTCGCTTCGACCTCGCGGCGATCCTGTCTCGAGACACCGAGGGCCGACCGGTTGCGAATCCGCCCGTCCTTTGGGACATCGAGACCGACCCCGTGTTGAGCGGTACGAAACTCATCGCGGAAGCGTGGGATGCGACAGGCCTCTACCAGGTGGGCAGCTTCTTCGGCGACCACTGGAAGGAGTGGAACGGCCGGTTTCGCGACGACGTTCGCGCGTTCCTGCGGGGGGACGATGGCTTCGTGAATGCGCTCGGGTCCCGCTTCTTGGCGAGCCCGGACATCTACGGTGACCAGGAGCGTGAGCCCGAGAAGAGCGTCAACTTCGTCACCTGTCACGATGGGTTCACGCTCAACGATCTGGTGTCGTACGACCGCAAACACAACGAGGCCAACCAAGAAGGAAGTCGGGACGGACGCGACGACAACTTGAGTTGGAACTGTGGGGTCGAAGGGCCGACGAGCGACCCGGCTGTCGAGAAGCTTCGGATTCAGCAGATAAAGAACTTCCTCACGATCAACTTGCTCGCGCTCGGCGTTCCGATGATCAGCATGGGTGACGAAGCCCGGCGTACCCAACTGGGAAACAACAATGCGTACTGCCACGATAGTGAGCTCACGTGGTTCGACTGGAACTTGCTCGACAAGCACCACGAGATTCATCGGTTCGTGAGGAAGCTGGTCAATTTTCGTCTGAGTTTGCCCATCGATGAGGGGTTCAGTCTCACAGAGGTGCTCACGCTGATGCCCGTGGAGTGGCATGGCGTGCGTCTTCACGAGCCCGATTCCGCACCGCATTCGCACAGCATGGCGTTTACCGTGAAGGGCCTCGGCTACTGGTGGCACTTCATCGTGAACGCGTACACCGAGACGCTCGATTTCGAGCTACCGAAACTGCCGGCAAAACACGATCCAAATTGGCGTCGATTGATCGACACATGCCGCCCGCCCCCACTTGATTTCTGCGATCCCCCAGAGGCACCCCACGTGGAGGGCCTCCGGTATCCTGCGCAAGCGCATTCGACGGTGGTACTCGTGTCCGAGCGAGCGGGAAGATGACCGTTTCGGGGCCCCGCAGAAGCAGCGGGATTCTTCTCCACGTCACGTCACTCCCAGGTGGCCCCCACTGTGGTGACCTAGGGCCTTCGGCATACGCGTTCGCCGACTTTCTGGACGACGCCGGTCAGCGTTGGTGGCAGACGCTTCCCTTGAATCCGATGGGCAACGCTGGCTCTCCGTATTCGAGCGCATCATCCTTCGCAGGCGAACCGATGCTGATTTCGCCAGAGCTTCTCGTCGAGGATGGCATGCTCGACGAGCGCTCCCTGGCGGACGTCCCGACGGTTTCGACGTCGGGGGAATCGAGTTTTGCGGCCGCTCGAGAAACGCGCGGCCGACTCCTTTCGATCGCCCGCGCGCGCTTCTCCAACAACGAGCTGCCGCCGGCCACGCGCGTGGAGTTTTCTGCCTTCGTCCAGCGCGAACGAGACTGGTTGGATGACTATACCGTGTTCGGCGCGTTGGCGAAGCGTTTCGGAACTCGCCAGTGGCAGCGATGGCCGACGGAGTTGGCGAACCGGGGCACTGATGCTCTCGGGTCCGCGCGCGTCGAACTGGCCGCGGAGATCGAGGGTATCGCGTTCTCTCAGTTTCTCTTCGATCGCCAGTGGCGCGCCCTTCGAAGCTACTGCGCCCAGCGCGGTGTTGGGTTCATCGGGGATGTCCCGATGTTCGTCGCGCTCGATAGCTGCGACGTGTGGGCGAATCGACAGTGTTTCCTGCTCGATGCAAACGGCCTCCCGGAGTTCGTGTCGGGCGCACCCCCCGACGGGTTTAGCGCGGATGGCCAACGTTGGGACAACCCGCTCTACGATTGGGCGTACCACGAGCAGACTGGGTTCGCGTGGTGGACGCGTCGCCTCAAACGTCAGCTCGCGCTTTTCGACCGTCTCCGGCTCGACCATTTCATCGGTTTCCATCGCTACTGGCAGATCCCGGCGAGTGCGGCGAGCGCAAGAGAGGGTCAGTGGATGCCCGCACCGGGTGAAGCGATCTTCGACGAGCTGCGGCGTGCCTATGGCGATCTTCCCTTCATCGCGGAGGACCTCGGGGCCGTGACCCAGGAGGTATGGGATCTTCGTGATCGATACGGATTTCCTGGGATGAAGGTGCTCCAGTTCGCCTTCTCCGATGATGCGAGCCGAGCCGTTCAC
>JBATTM010000366.1:0-1706 GCA_049670545.1 Polyangiales bacterium | reverse complement strand
GCCAATCACTTTGACGCCTGGGCCTACCAGCGAGGGGTTTTCACGGACTTCATCGCGCCCGGAAGGCCCGTGCAGAACGGCTACATCGAAAGCTTCAACGGCAAGCTCCGCGACGAGTGCATGAATGCCAACTGGTTTTCCGACCTCGAACACGCGCAACGACTCTTGGATGCATGGGTCACCGACTACAACGAAGTCAGACCGCATTCTGCGCTCGACAATCTTCCGCCGCTTGCTTACCTTGCCCGTCTCACCGGGCTCAGCGAACAGAACCTCACAAACGACATGAGAATCTAACCAGCTTCGCGTGGACCGAAATACCGACGCCGATCAACATGAGAATCTAACCAGCTTCGCGTGGACCGAAATACCGACGCCGATCAACATGAGAATCTAACCAGCTTCGCGTGGACCGAAATACCGACGCCGATCAATCTCCAGGTTCACGTCAGTTCGGTTGGACCAGATGCACCGCTCGCCTTCATCGCACGCGCGAGTGCATTCGGGCTCTTCGAACGTGCAAACGCCCCCATCACAGAACCTACCGATCTGCGACCAGATGCACGATACGTCCGTTGTGCATTCGGGCTCTTCGTCCGTGCAGCGCCCAGCGACGCAGTAAGTGCCGCTCCTTTCCTCGATACACTTCGCGGCATCATCGCAGTAGCCGTATCCCGGGCAGAAGCCCTCGCCGTCGATGCACGCGTCGGTCACGATTCTAGGCGCCGCATCTCCGCAACCCGCCATCAGGAAAACCAGCCCCACCACTAGAATCCGTGCCATGCTTCTAGGGTAGCTCGATGGCGGCCGCATAGTCCCGTGGGGACCTATCCCACAGGAATCCACGCTACTCGACTCGACCGATAAGGCTGAGAAAGGCGACTCCCGAGAGCGTATCGGTCTGTACCTCCCAGAAGAGTTCCCCTTCATACACTCCGGTCTCAAGTGGGGCGTCGAGACGAACGGACAGGCTCAGGGGCTCACAGGAGCGCAAAGTCGTGGCGCCAATGGGATCGACGACCTGAAAGACGTCGTTGGAGACACCGCCTGCCGAGAAGATCGTGCCATCGAACGACCCGTATGGCGTGAAAACAACGTCGACGGGTTCACCGAGCGTGCCTGGGCTGGCGGTGCCCACGTCGACGCCGAGCGGATGCGCGACTCCCGCGACATCGACACCGGAGTGGATGGTACGAATGGCGAAACGCTCGCAACCACCGGAATAGAGCACCTCCAAGTCGACAGTGCCGGTGACCCCTGGGGTCTGTGAAAAGAACTGGAGGGTGATCGGAAGGCTATCTGAGGGGGCCAAGTCTTGCGGGACGTCAGCGGATGCAAAGAGCTCGCCGTCGCCGTCCGCTGGCGAGTCGGAATCCAGCTCGAAGTCGCCTGTTTGTACTGCGTCGATGCGGACCGTTTCGTCGCTCTGGTTGATGAGAAGAACGGAGGCGGGTGGAGCGCACGTGCTAGCGACGAAGAAGACAAGGCGATTGGCGCGGGTGGGGAACACCCGAAGGGAATAACGCGAAGGTTCTTCGCACTTCGCACGGGGGGCGTCGACCTGCGTACAATCGGGGCCGAAGTAGCGCCCGTCCGTCAGTTCCTCGATGCGCTCCCACGACGGGCCTGGGCAATCGCCCTCCACCCGCCAAGTCTCCCCGTCCCTCTCGAAGACGCCGCCCTCGAGAGGGCAGGCAGCTTCAGCC
>JBATTM010000365.1:0-4902 GCA_049670545.1 Polyangiales bacterium | reverse complement strand
CCCTCCGGGATCGTCACGGAAGACGCAGACGGTGAGGAGTGGATCACGCCCGACGTTGCGGCGGAACAAGAGCAGGAAGAGGAAGACGCGATCGGCGACGTCGACGAGGTCACGATCGAGTACGGCGACGACGCAGACCAAGGTGACTAGATCACCGACTCCGAGGGGGAGGAGGTTCCCGATGTCCCCGTTCCCGAAGTGAGCAAGACGGTGGACGTCCAAGACCCGGACAAGCTCGAGCCCGGAACCGACAAGGAAACCGGTGTCCAGGGGCAGGTGGTCTCACGGCGCCCAAAGAAGGTGCTTCCCGACGCACCCGTATTGGCCAAGAGCGACATGGATGGGAAAGTCCGGGCCACGATTACCGACGAGCGCGGCCGCTATCGCCTCTACCTACCCCCCGGCGAATACACACTACGCTCGTACTACGACCTCTACCACGGGGCGCGCTGGGACAATATCAACGTCACCCGCGGCAAGTTCAAGCGCATCAACTTCGTGCTCGACCCGATCAGCGATGACGACGCCGGCGTCGAAGAGCAAGAAGTCGTGTACCTGGCGGACACATCGAGCGAGCAAGCGCAGCTGAACATCCGAAAAGAGGCGGTGACGGTCCAGGACTCGATCAGTTCTGAGGAGATCAAACGGGCGGGTGACAGTACGGCCAGCGGAGCGGCGAAGCGTGTCGTCGGCGTGACGATTGATGAGGCCGGCCGAATCATCATTCGCGGGCTCGGCGATCGCTACAACCAGATCCTGTTGAACGGCCTCCCCGTGCCGGGGGTCGATCCCGACATTCCAAGCGTCAAGCTCGACATCTTTCCAGCCGACATCGTGAGCAATCTCTCGGTGGTCAAGGTTCCCCGCCCCGATCTTCCTGGTGCGTTCGCCGGTGGTCTCGTCCTCATCAACACGACCAACTACCCGCGCGAGCAACAGCTCAAAGTGGGGATATCCATGGGAGGGAACTCGCTAAGCACGTTCCGTCAGCGTCCCACGTACTCGGGTGGCAATCGTGATTGGCTCGGCTTCGACGACGGCTCCCGTGCGCTTCCCCGCAGCCTTGGCAGCCAACGACTGGATGTCGCACGAAATTCCCGGTACGGCTCGCTCGACCAGGTCGCACAGGTTGGACGTCAGTTCTCGGACGTGTGGAATCCAACGAACCGCCTCGCGATCCCCCAATTGGGAATCAAGGTGAGCGCTGGCAACACGGCCGATCTCAAGGACGGCCGACAGGCGGGCTACCTTGTCAGCTTTCTCTACGAGTATGAGGAGGCCGTCGAAACAGGTTTCAACACACGATTCACGTACGACGCCGATGGTACGTCCGACCGTCTTCTCAACGATTTCGACTACGTTGAAGGAATACAAGAGGTTCTGTGGGGGACGTTCGGGAGCGGCTTCCTCAAGCTCGACGCCGACAACTCTCTGAACTTCACTTCGATGTTCAGCCGTGCGAGCAACGACTCCACGATCGTCCAACTCGGTGGAGAGCAGAACGATGATTTCATTCCCAAGACCAAGAACAGCTTCAACTTCATCGGTCGCTCGATCGTGTTCAATCAGCTCACAGGTGAACACAGAAACCTCGGAGACAGCGAGGTAGATCTCAGTTGGGACGTGGCCGTTGCGAACGGCAAGCGCGACGAGCCCGACCGGCGACAGGTCGTACAGCAAGTCGATTCGCAGACAATTACTGCCGCGACCCGATTTTTTTCCGACCTCGAGCAGATTTCATTCGCCGGCAAGACCAGCGCGCGTTTTCCGGTTTTCGAGGCGTTCGACTCGACTGCGTACGGCAAGGTCGGCTTCGACGGGGGCTACACCGACCGAACCTTCAATGCCAGACGGTTCACGCAGCAAGGGAGGAGCGGCGTTCTCATCGGCGATCCCGACGTCGTATTCGGGCCGGACGGCCTCGGCCCGATCAGCACCATTCGCGAGGTGACTCGCGAGGACGATAGCTACGTCGCTTCCAATCTCCTGCTCGGGGGTTTCGCCCAGTTGGAGACTCCGATGGCCTCGTGGCTCAAGTTTCTGGGCCTTCTGCGATTCGAGGTGTTCCGCCAAGAGGTGACCTCCAGGAGTCCGTTCGGCGACTCGGCCGTCGAACCGGATGGAACCAATCGAACGGATATCGACCCGCTCCCCTCCGCCAACTTCGCGTTCGAGATCAACAAGGAGATGTTCGTCAAGATCGGGTACGGCATGACCGTCATTCGACCCGCGATTCGAGAGCTCGCGCCCTTCGCGTATCTCGATTTCCTTCGCGGCTGGCTGATTCAGGGCAATCCCGATCTTCTGCGAACGCGCGTTCAGAACGCGGAAGCACGCTACGAGTACTACTTTGGAAAAACCAACTTGGTTGCCGCCACCGTGTTCGGAAAGTACTTCACCGACCCGATCGAGTTCGTGATTACCAGCCAGGTCAACGGAGGCGCCGGTTTTCGTAACGCGGAGAACGCCTGGCTCGTCGGCGGTGAGCTCGAGCTTCGCTTCGGCCTCGGGATGCTGACTGAAAAGCTCGACAAGTTCTTCTTCACCGGGAACGTCGCGGTGATGGGGTCGCAAACGACGTTGCCGGAAAACTCCGGGGTTTCCGGTCGTCTGCAACGCCGCCTCTTCAACCAGTCACCGTTCGTCACCAATCTGTCACTTCGTTTTGACGATCCTGACTCGGGCGTGACCGTGGGCTTGGTCTACAACGCGTTTGGTCCTCGGATCGTCGAGGCGGGCGGCCCGCAGGGCGGAGACGTGATCGCACCAGATGTATTTGAACAGACACAGCACTTGTTAGACCTCATTGTCGCGTGGCGGGTCGCAGAGCACACAAAGCTCGGCTTCAAGTGGAAGAACATGGCGCTCGCGCGACGGCGCTACAAGCAAGGCGACCAGATCACGTTCCTCGAGAACCGCGGGACGACCGTGAGCATCAGCGCTGAGTACATCTACTAAACAGTTTTGCCGGGGAGAGGTTGTGCGACGGTTTACGGCGTCGCCCAGGAAGAGGATATGACGATGAAGAAATATCTAGGATTGACGCTTGCGACGATGGTGTTGGCGGCGGGTGCATCGGTTGCTGGTTGTGGGGACGACAGTGGATCAGGCGGGACGGGCGGGAGCCCGGATGGCAACAACCCTTGCCAAGACGCTGGTGGCAGCGGCGAGGTGCAGATCACCGTCGAAGAGATCACGGCGGATCAAGTGTGGGAGTCCGCCTGTACGTTCATCCTCACCCAAGAGACCTATGTCACCAACGGCGCAGAACTCACCATCGAGGCTGGCACGCAGGTTCTCGGCGACAACCAGTCGGCGCTGGTCATCACGACGGAGGGTACCATCAGTGCGATCGGCACGGTCGACGAGCCCATCGTGTTCACCTCGTCTCGACCCGCTGCGGCGGCTCAGCCAGGTGACTGGGGCGGCGTCGTGCTTCTCGGGACGGGCCGTCTCAGCTTTGGCGACACGCCGTGCGATGGCGAGGCCGGCGAGTGCGTCGGCAGTATCGAAGGTATCTCGCCTGACAACCCGCGCGGCGCGTTCGGTGGCAACGACGATACGCATGACTGCGGCACGATGCGCTACGTGCGAATCGAGTACGCGGGCTCCGTGTTCGGCGACGACAACGAGCTCAACTCGCTCACCGTCGGCGGATGCGGCGACCAGACTGACCTCAGCTACATCCAGACGCACCGAGGCCTCGACGATGGCGTCGAGTTCTTCGGCGGCACCGCGTCGATCGATCACATGATCGTCACCGGTACCGGCGACGATGGCCTCGATTGGGACCAGGGATGGCGCGGCGATGCGGACTTCGTGATCGTGCACCACTTCGCCTCCACCACGTCGAGCCCGAACGGAATCGAGGCCGACAACAACGGCAGTGGCGACAACAACGTAGAGCCGCGGTCTGCTCCCAACGTGACGAACGCCACCATCATTGGTGACGGCCGTCCGGAGGGTTCCGGGGTCGTAACCCGAGTTGGCACCTGGGGCGTACTCAACGGCTTGGTCGTGGTCGACTTCGGGGGCGCAGGCTACGACATGCGCAACGGCGCGTGGAGTGTTGCGGGTGGCTGGCCCACGGGCATCGTGGTCAATGGCAGCTGCTTCGACAACAACAGTCCGAACTACCCCGTCGACGCGAACGCGGATCCGCTTTGCGACCCGGTCGAAACGGACTGCAACGACGAGGCAGACGCCCAGGACGGCACGTACTTCGCGGAAGATGAACTCCTGGCCGTCGCCGAACGCAACAACAGCGAAGCGGATCCCGGCCTCGGCGATTTCAGCACCGCCGCAACCGGCGGATCCCCACCTCCGGACTACTCGGTGAGCAACGCGGCTTGCCAGGGTGGCCTTGGTGGCGTGGACGGCGACGACTGGACAGCAACCTGGACGGCTTACCCGACCGGCGCAGCCAACTAACCCAAACACTTTCTTCGTAAGAACCGACCGCCGCCTCCTCCCTTGGGGGGAGGCGGTTTTTTGTTTCTCGGTGTCACTTCTTGTTCACACACCCGGCACCCCAACACGAGCATCGTTGCGCTACGTTCCCCTTCCACAGCCACAGAGGGAGCCGTTCCACCCAGCACTCCACCCCGAGCTTCGGCTCATCCCAAGGACGCAACTCCAACACCCAGCCCCGACTACTCCACCCAGTAGTCGGGGCACCTATTTAAAGGGGACAGTCCCCTTTTACGAGGGGTTAATTCTCGCGCGTGGCGTGGTAGAGCACGGGTCATGAAGCGTGTGTGCGTATTCTGCGGGTCGAGCCCTGGGAACGACCCGGCGTTCGCGAGGGCGGCGGTGGCGCTGGCGGGCGCCCTGGTCGACCGCGAGATCCAACTCGTCTACGGCGGCGCAAAGGTAGGACTGATGGGCGTGATCGCCGATGCT
>JBATTM010000364.1:0-2615 GCA_049670545.1 Polyangiales bacterium | reverse complement strand
GACTGGGTCCGTTCGGCCAGGAGAACCCGGCCCCGAGGTTTCTCGTCCATGCTCACGTCGTCGAAGCCACGGGTGTCGGCGAGGGAAGAGCGCACGGGAAACTACGACTGCGAATCGGCGAGGATACGGTACGCGCCTTTGCGCCTGGGCTATTCGCCCGCATCGAGGGGCGCGATACAATCTCGCTCGTTGGCGAGTTTCAGCCCGACCATTGGGTCGGCGGCCAAGCGATCGAGCTGCTCGTCACCGACGTGGTCGACTAGCGACCCTTCCACTGCGGCTCGCGTTTTTGGAAGAACGCCGCCAAGCCTTCTTTGGCGTCCTCGGTGCTCAGCAAGGCGTACAGCTGTTCGCGAAGGTACGGCAAGGCTTCCTCCGTTGGCATCTTGCGCTGCGTGTTGTACGCGCGGAGGCCAAACGCCATGGCCGTGGGCGATTGGGAGGCCAAACGCCCCGCGAGCTCGCTGACTCGCGCGTCGAGCTCCGCGTCCGGCACCACCTCGCTGACGAGACCGATCTCCTTGGCCCGCGCGGCGGTGATCTTCTCGCCGAGCAGCATCAGCTCGAGCAACTCGCGCGGCGGGATGACCCGCTGAAGCACGGCCATGATCATCATGGGAAAGAGTCCTCGCTTGATCTCGGGTGTTCCGAGAATGGCGCTCTCACAGGCCACGACGAAATGACAGCACGCGATGATCCCCATCGCGCCACCCATCACATACCCCGGCACGCGCGCGATGATCGGGGTTTCGAGCGAGTCGAACCGCTTGAGCAGGTCGTCGAACTCCCCTTTCTTCTCGAGCTTGCCCCGATCGGCGCTCATGCCTTTGAGATCTGCGCCCGCGCTGAACGCGTTCCCCGCACCAGTCAGCACGATGGCGCGAACGTCGTCGGCTTCTTCGGCGTCATCGAGCGCCCACAGGAGCTCGTTGACGAGCTCCTGGCTGAGCGGGTTCTTTTTTTCGGGCCGGTTGAAGGTGAGGGTGAGGACGTGACCGTCCTGCTCGACGAGGAGGGCTTCGAAACCGCGATCAGCAATGGGCATGGCCGGATTCTTCGGCGCGTCATTCGGGAAATCAAGGGAAAGCAGTTGACGTGGAATGCCCCGAGGTTGCCCGGGTTTCGGCCGCCGTGTAAGGTCATCTCGTTAGGGGTCCGGAGGGGGCATTGAACAGGCGACGCACGGCACAACGAGTGGTTATCGCGGCGATTCTTTCGCTCGCGGCGTCGTTGACGTGGGCCGCGGCCGCGAGCCCGGCCATGGCGCAGGACCTTCCCTCGGAGACGATTCGCGCGACGCCCAAGGCCACGATTGGACTCGGTCTCGTCGGCGCCGAGCTCGGTCTGATCATTCCGGCGGCGTCCGGGCTCACCGAGATTTGGGCGCTGACCGTGTTTCCCGTCGTCGGCGCCACGGGCGGCGCACTCGTGGGCTACTTCACGCTCGACGAGCCGGGTCGTGAGAAGGGCTCGGTCGCGGCCCTCGTGGTCGGCCTCGCCGGGGTGCTTCCTGCGATTCTCGTCACGATCAAAGGCGTGCGCGAGGAACGAGAAAACAACTGGGAGCCCCAGACGATCGAGATCCGCAGCGAGCGCGAGCAACGCGCATTCGAGCTTGCCGAGGCGGGGTCGGGCCTGTTTCGTCGTTCGCGTTCGGGTTTCCGTTCCGGGATGCCAGGTCTCACGCTTCGCCGCGGCGCGGCGTCCAGCCCAGAGACCGCTCGCCATGGTCAGTTTCGGGGCCAGCTTCGGGGCCGAACCGAGGTGGGGCTTTCCCTCGCGTCGGGCGTGTTCTAGCGTCCCCTCATGATCACGGCGCAGGTCAAGCGCACTCTCGAAGAACGAGCGCTCGTCGAGCAAGGCGATCACGTCCTCGTCGCGTGCTCGGGAGGCCCTGACTCGACCGCGTTGCTCCACGTGCTGCACCGTGTGCGCGAAGACGTCGGCATCACTCTTTGCGTCGCGTCGATCGATCATGGGCTTCGTGCGGAGTCGTCCGCAGAAGTCGCGCAAGTCGGTGCCCTGGCGTCCACGCTCGCGATTCCCTTTCTCTCACGCGCCCTAGAGATCTCGCGGGAGGGGGCATCGCTTCAAGGGCGGGCCCGCGAGGCCCGTTACGCGGCTCTTCGCGATCTCGCCGCGCAGGCACGGGCCACGCGCATCGCCGTGGGGCACACCCAAGATGACCAAGCGGAGACCGTGCTGGCTCGTTTGCTTCGCGGTGCGGGCATTCGGGGCCTTCGGGGGATCGAGCCAAGACGCGCCGACGGTGTCATCCGGCCGTTGCTCGATTGTCGCAGAGCGGACGTGCGCCAGTACGCGGTGACAGCTGCGGTTCCGTTCGTCGATGACCCGACCAACCACGTTCGCTCGTTTGAGCGGGTGCGGCTCCGTCACGAAGTGATGCCGGTGCTCCTTGGGGAGGACCCGCGTGTCGTGGAACATTTGGCAGCGCTTGCGGACGAAGCAGCAGCGCTCGAGGTCGAACTCGACCGGGATGCGCCGCCACTGCCCACCGAGGGCACGCGTTCGATCGCCCTCGACGCAATCGATCTGCCGGATCCCGTCCGGGCTCGGTGGCTTCGACGCTGGATTTCGCATGAAACGGGGCTCTC
>JBATTM010000363.1:0-1604 GCA_049670545.1 Polyangiales bacterium | reverse complement strand
GCCCTCGCGCGAGGAAGGCGGTGTTGGTGTCCGCGATCGTCCCGGAGAGAATCTCGTTTCCGATGACTAGCGCCGCGGCCGTCCGTCCCATCTCACTCTTCGCCTAGCTCGATTCCGGTGGCTCGTGCAACCATGACGAGCTGGCCCTCAGGGGGGACGCGTTTCAGGTTCGCAACAGCCGCTTCGAGCGGCACGTTGACCACATCCTGCCCGCGCAGTGCGACCACCTGTCCCACGTTGTCGTGGTAGCAGAGTTGAGCCGCGTGGACGCCGAAGCGTGTGCCGAGGATGCGATCGAACGATGACGGTGATCCCCCGCGCTGTAAGTGTCCGAGGACGGTAACGCGCACGTCGTGTTCAATTCGACCGTCGAGGAGCTGCGCCAGCTGGGCCCCCGGGCCGTCGGCACGCTGCGAAATGCTCTTGTGGCTGCCTTTGATGTTGGAAACGGTGCCTCCCACCGGCTTCGCACCTTCCCCGACGACGATGATGCTGAAGGCGTGCCCGCTGTGGGTACGCTCTTGGATCTTCGCAACCACGCGGTCGATGTCGTAGTGGATCTCGGGGAGCAAGATCACGTCTGCGCCGCCCGCGATGCCGGAGAGTAGGGCGATCCAGCCCGAGTCACGCCCCATGACTTCGAGAATCATCACGCGGTCGTGCGCCTCCGCAGTCGAGTGCAGTGCGTCGATTGCCCACGTCGCGGTGTTGACGGCCGTATCCAGCCCGAAAGTCAGATCCGTCGCAGCCAGGTCGTTGTCGATCGTCTTGGGAATACCGACTACAGACACCCCCATTTTTGCGAACCGCATCCCGATATCCATCGTGCCACCCCCACCGACCAGCACGAGGATGTCGATCTCGAGTTCTGCGAGCCTCTGGAGGATCTTGTCCGACACGTCGATCGTGTGTTCGACGCCGCTACCATCTCGCTCCTGGTAGGCGAATGGGTGGGCGCGGTTGGAACAACCTAGGATGCTTCCACCTCGAGGAAGAATTCCCCGCACACTCTCGCGGGTGAGCGGCACCACCCGAATCGGGTCATCGATGAGCCCGGCGAACCCGTCCTCTGATCCCAACACTTCAAGCCCAAGATCGGTTGCGGTCGTGACGAACGCCCGCAGCACCGCGTTGAGACCAGGGGCATCTCCACCGCCCGTGAGGATCAGCGCGCGGCGAACCACTTCGTCGTCGGTATCGAGTGCAAGATTGTCAGTGTTCATCTGCGACTCCGGCGCGTTGTCCCACCACCTCGTAAATGGCGATGGCCGCCGCCACCGATGCGTTCAGCGAGTCCATCGGACCCTTCTGCGGGATTTGAACCACGATATCGCAGCGTTGTCGAACCATTCGGCGCAGGCCTTTCCCCTCGGATCCGACCACGATCACGCGGCTCCCAGCGCTGGCGGGAAGCTCGTGGATGTCGATGTCTGCATTGGCGTCGAGTCCTATGATCTCGGCCCCAGCGTTGCCCAACGAGAGCAGACTTCGCTGCAGGTTCGTCACCCGTGCGATCGATGCGTGCTCGGTGGCGCCCGCGGACGCCCGAACGACGGCGGGCGTGATGGCGGCGGCTCGGTGCTTTGGGATGATGACCCCGTGCG
>JBATTM010000362.1:0-2388 GCA_049670545.1 Polyangiales bacterium | reverse complement strand
TCGTAGCTCTTGGGGCGAGCTGGGGGCTCTATGCTCGGCGGGTCAGAAAGGGCGACGCGTTTTCTTCGTTGAGTATCGGAGATGAGGGATTCGTCGAGGCGCGGAATGAATGGGAAGATGCCCGACTTCCTTTCTTGCTCACGGCATCGCTCGGAGGAGCGCTCTTGGCGAGTGGGTTTGCGCTTGCATATGCGCCAAAGAAGAGGCTTCGTTGGTGGGTTTGGGCCTCGGGCGCCGTCGGCGCGGGGCTCTCAGCGTGGGGGATCGCGGAGATGGCGCGGGCCGATACATGCTCACGGGATTTCGAGGTGACGTCGGCGTGTGTCCCGGGGCAGCGGAGCGTCGATCGGGGCGTGATCCTCGTCACCACTGGTGCACCCCTCCTGTTTTTTCCGGTCTGGGGCCTTGGGAAGCGTCGGTCCGTGCGTGTGGACGCAAGGGGCACCAGTCTTTTCGTCAAAGGACGATTCTGACCATGAGGCCCAAGATGCGATGTTCGATCTACCTCCTATTCGTCGGTGCTGCGCTTGGCCCCGCACTTAGTTGTCAAGGTGGACCCTGCCCAAGCGGAAGCATCGAGGTCGATAGTCGATGCATCGGGGTGGAAGGCCAGCGCGATTGTGATCCGATCCCGCTCTATCGAGACATGGATGGCGATGGCTATGGCGATGAGGAGCAGCTCACCGCAGGATGTCTGCGGCAGGGGTACGTCGCCATGGCCGGCGACTGCGACGACGGTCGATCGGACGTCTACCCTGACGCACCCGAGCAGTGCAACCGGCGCGACGACGACTGCGATGGCCTGATGGACGAAGACCCGCAGCTCTTTTCCTGGTATCGCGATCGGGATGACGATGGGTTCGGGGACGCGGAAGAGATAGAGGAATCCTGCCTTCGCCCCGAAGGCTTCGTCGATAACGCACTTGATTGTGACGACGAGGTCGACGCGCTCAGCCCAGGAGCCGCGGAAGTGTGTAACGGCATCGACGACAACTGCAACGGCCTCGGAGATGACGGCCCCGGGATGGAGTGTCGCCTCGGCGACATGGCCGAGTGCACGACCTCGTGCGGAACCCTGTCGGAGGCCGAGTGTACGTCGGAGTGCAAGGTCGCGACGCTCTGTCCGCCACCCCCTGAGACCTGCAATTTCGTCGATGATAACTGCGATGGAGTGGTCGACGGAGGCCTGAGTGTGCTTGAGGAACTCGAGCCGTTGGATATCTCGACCACGTTTTCCGATTTGACGGAATCGGTAAGGTCTGTGGAGCTCGTGTCGACGGACCTGGGTCTCTTTCTCTTCTACCTGGTCCGAAGGACGACCTCACTCCGGCTCTTCGCGGCGGAGTTGTCGGATGACGGCGAGGCTCTTGGGAAACCTGTCTTGGTCGCGACCCGAAGCGCATCGTCCGGGGTGCCCAGCGCTCCGATGGAAGTTGGGGCGATCCAGGGATCAGCTTACGTGGCGCTTCCGGCGACGGACGACGGGCCCGAGCTCTTGCGGATTCGACTCGAGGACTTGGCGGTCATCGAGTCGGCGTTTCCTCCCATCTGGTTTGGCGTCGTTCTCTGGGACTCCCATTGTCTTGGCGTCGGTGGTGGTGTTGTCGCTTGGGGCCATCGTTTTCATCCTCTCGATGCGCCGTCTCGGGATGTCTACATTGCGTTCTATGACGAGAGCCTCACGCCGATCGGGGAAGAACAAGACGGCGGCGTGACCGGGACGGGAAGTGACAATCCGAGTTGCGCAATCCTGGGTCCGGCTGATGGCGAGGAGCCTTTTGTCGCTGCGTATGACTCGGATCCAAATGTGCACCTCCTCGGCATCGATCCTGAGGCTGGAGTCGTTCCCGGTCGCGAGCTTCGCTTTTCGCATCCGAGCGGGCGACTCTCACTTCGGGCCGCGGCGAGCGAAGATTTCTTCCTGGTCTTGAGAGACTCGATGATGAACGCGTGGCGGTACACGCTCGGCTCCTCGTTCACCCGACAAGAAGAAGAGCTCGATTACGCGCCTGGCCGGGGCGGTGGCGGAGCGACGTATAGCTTCGATGCCGCGGTTTCTGGCGGGCGCCTTCTCACAGTCGGGGCGCGGGTCGACATCCTGCGCGGCTCCAACCTTGCGCCGCTTCAGGCGCCTCTGGGGGCGCCTGTGGACTCGGTCGTCGAGCACGCCGGGACCCTGTTCATCGCGGGGGTCGACCAAGACGAAGAAGTGGTCCGTCTCTATCGCGTGGGATGTCCATGATGTTCGATGCGGGCAGGACGAATTTCGTTGCGGTGTGTGTGGCCTTGTCCGCGTGGCTCACGTCAACCGGAGTCGATGCCAAGAGTGCGGGTCTTGTCGCAGAGAAACAGGGCCACGGTGGCCCCACGGAGGACGTACTTCAACTC
>JBATTM010000361.1:0-5014 GCA_049670545.1 Polyangiales bacterium | reverse complement strand
GGGCGAATCCACGTCTCCGAGGAGCGCGATCTTGTCCTTTCCGTTGCCGACGAGGTGTCCGTTCACATCGGCGGGATTGGTCGGGAGGATCGTCCACAGGTTTCGCGAGAACCCGCCCGTGAAAGAGACGAGATCGTCGCTCGCGTAGGGCTCCACACTCGTCGGTGCGGTCGACTGGTTGTTGAGCTGCACGTGGAACCTGTCGGCATCGGTGATCGGCTGCTCTTCGGGGTCCAGCCCGTTGCAGATCACGCGCCGTCGCTCGAGGATGCCGTCCCACGGGTCGGACACGTCGAACGATGCATTGAAGCCCGAGATGAACTCCGCCTGGTCGAGTCCCGGGGTGAGCCCCGTGAGCACCGGAGGCGTTCGGCTGGTTGCGCCCGGGTTCTGCTCGTTGAGGATCGAGCTCAGCTCGGTCACGAGCTCGGCGCGGTCAGAGACCAAGCGCGCGGTTCCGGTGCCGCCTGCGAACGCGATGGCGTTGAGGTCATCGGTGAGATTCAGGACCTCTGTCGGGTCTCCATCGAGGGCAAATCCGATCACATAAAACTCATCGATGTCGCCGTCGGCGATCATCTGCAAGACGGTGTCTTCGGTCGTCGCGTATGGACAGCCGGTTGGCCCTACGCCACCGAGGAGATCGCAGTTGACCGGGTATCCGCGCATGACGCCGTTCGGCTGGCCGTCGGTGATCAACACCGCGGACTTGTTTCGGCAGCCTAAGAAGGCGTCGCCCGGGCCCGGGTCGGTGGTCTTTGCGACGAAGTCCGGGTCGTTCTTCGTGAAGAACTGAAAGTCGGCGACGAGCGCCGCCGTGGGCGTCGGGCCATACGGGCGCAGCGGATTCTTCCCGAGCCCTGCATCGCCGAGGATGGTCGCCTGAATCGAGGCGTTGGTCGCGTTCATCGAGCCGGTGCTGTCATCCCCCATCGTGACGAGGCCGCCCTCGGTCGCGGAGGCAGAGCGAGCGCCGGAGTTGATCGTGTAGGGGAAGCCTGCCGCGGCGCCGGGGAACGAATACATCGCGTCCGGCCCGTAGGAGAACAAGCCCTTGGTCCCGAGCGATTCCGTGGGGAACGGGGCCGTCTGAAACACGATGTCTGTGACGAGGGGCGGCTGATCGATCAGCGTTCCCACCGAGTCGAACGTCATCAGGCCAAACTTGATGCGCTCGAGGTAGGTATCGAGGATTCCGTTCCCGCTCTGGGTGCCCCCGTAGACGGGGAGCTCCTGGGGCAGAAGGACATGCGGGAGGAAGTACCCCTCATCGTACTGCCCCGCGTAGATGCCTCCGACTCGATTCTCGGAGCTACACTCGTACGGGCTGAACTCGCCGGTCAGCGCCTGGGCGACGATCGCCCATCGGTTCTCCTCGAAGGTCCCCGCGCTGCACACCGGCAAGCACTCGAGGCAGGCCGGCGTGGTGCACAGGCAGTTCCCTTTCCGCTCCATCGAGCCCGACGTATCGACGAGCAACATCACGTGCGGTCGAATGTTGCGAATGTCGGGGGCCTGCGCCGAAGCGCCGCCCTCCGCTGACGGGAGCGCCGTCGACAGCAACGTCAACGAAGCGATGAAAAAGAGCGTAAGAAATGTCGAAGAATGTTTCATCATTGGCCTGGCACGAAGGGGCCGCCGATCACGTACGCGCGATAGCTGGCTCCAGTTTCGTTGTGTTGACGGCCGAGGTCGTCGGCATCGACCACGTCGCCGCCAACCTGAGCGCGCGCACGCGCCGTCATCGTCGCCCGCATGTACTTGAATTTCCCGCCACCTTGGGCCGCCGCGCCGGGCGTGAGCCGGTTGGTCACGCGCTCATCGTAGATGTCGATTTCGACGATCGGTGTCCTCGCGGTCTGCGCACCGAACGATGCTGCCTTCGTGAACGGAGAGTTCAGGAAGCGGGGCGGATCCGCGTCGATCGGCTGCTCGAGTGCCGTGAAATGGTCTCCGACGATTCGGTAGGCGCGGCGCCCCGGTGCCATCGGAACCTCGGGGTAGCATGTGCCTGAGGTGCATTGGGGAAACTGAACACCGTCGGTGCTTCCCGGTTGCAGCATGAGGTCGCGCACGACATTCGGCCCGAAGATGTCGAACCAATCGATCGCGGCGACGAGCCCCGCCTTCGAGGCGTAACGGGTCTGCATCTGCTGGCGGGCAAACCCCGTCCCGCGGACCTCGTGCGAGACCGTGCTTGCCGAGAAGACTGCGCTGGCCGTTCCGACCATGACGATCATCAACACCACGAACAGGACGGCGCCTTCTTGCCTGCGGGACCGCTTCATCCGAGGTTCCTCCTGGCGATCGCCTCGACCGGAACCTCGATCCGAATCCGGCGCACCCGGGCCGAACCTCGACCGGCCGCGTTGGTCTCGAACCGGGTCGGGAGGTTTGGATTGAACTCGAGGGATGGATCCTCGAGTGGGCTTCGGATGCCCAAGTCGATGACCACCGAGCGGACCTGGTGCGGTGACGCGTTTACGGCAGCTTCTGCGGCCGCCCCGGTCAGCTCGACATAGTCGACGGTGCGCGTAGGTGCCGGGGTCTGCCCGGAGGTCAGGTCCATGACGAACGTGACCTCGAAGTGGGCGACGAACTCGGCGATGACTTGTGTCGAGTTTGGCATGATCGTCCCGTCGTTGGCGTTGAGAAGCCGCCGTACGAGCACACGGTTCGGAGACTCGAGAAGGTCGGCCTCGTTGTAGTTCTGGATTGTCGCGAACGCGGGGCCGGCGGTGAGATCCCCAGAGAATACTCCGTCAAACTCCGCGAAGATCCCGTCGGGATTCGCGTTGTCGAAGGGGTCGATCACGGCGTACTCCACCCACTGCAGCGGCGACACGGTCGCTCCCCCTGCAGCGCCTGGGAGGCACCCCGTCCCGATGGGAAGGGCGTCTGCGATCCGAAGGCGCACTTCGTTGTTCGCGTTGGGCCCCTTGCCGAATACCGTGCGGTAGAAGTGTCGTCCTTCCGGAGATTCGATATGCAAGACCGAGCCGCTCTGAAATGCGCGTGCGCCCATCATCCCAAGGCCATCCCAATCAGAACCGATTGCGAACGCGGCGTTCCAGTTGGGCGTGCCGTTTAGATAGTTGGGCGCGGCGCCGGCCGCAGGTGTCGTCGCACTACTGCCCCATCCGAATGTCCGTCGGTACGCTTGGTTGCCGGCTTGCAATACCAACATATCGCCGGCGCTGTTGGTCGAATCGATGAGAAGCTGCTCCGTCAGGTACAGGCTCGTCAAGATCCGCAAGCGGTCGGACCGCGCCCCCGTGTTCGCGCCCGAGGGGTCGAGAACCGCGATGTCCTCGTTGGCGTAGTACTGGAACGCGCCGAGAACTCCCGCCGCCCCATCGAGGAGCGGCAGCTGTGGAAGGAGCCCCCCGCAGGTGGCGTCGACACGCTGGACGCCGCCGACGCCGAGCTGCAACGAACCGTTCGGCGTCCCGAAGAGACCCGCCCGAGAGATATCGTGGCGCAGGTCCATGATGGCGACCCGCGACGCCGCCTGGGCCGACGCGACGCGTTGCTCGACGAAGAACTGCTCGCTCATCGCGGAGCCGAGCGCGTACACCGAGGTCACCGCGGCGAGGCCCACGACCATCGCCACCATCAACTCGATCAACGTGAAGCCTTGTCGTCTCATTGCGCGTCCCTCCGGAGCCACGTCACGATGGTCGATGCGAAGATCACGTTGACGTTGGGCGCCTCTCCGAGGTCCCAGCCGTCCGCCGCTGCGGCGGTGCATGCGGACGTGCGGAAATCACCTTCGTCGACCCACTGCGGATGCGCGCGCGCTCCCGGCAAGTGCCCTTCGCGGAGCCAGTAGGTGCGCACGTCGACGCGTGCCGAGCTCCCCTGTCGAATCCACCCCAAGCGGACATTGACGCAATACTTGATGTCGTTGGCCACGACCGTGTCGTCC
This sequence comes from Polyangiales bacterium, assembly GCA_049670545.1. Lineage (GTDB taxonomy): Bacteria > Myxococcota_A > Polyangia > Polyangiales > Houyiibacteriaceae > SG8-38. The sequence goes on along the minus strand of JBATTM010000361.1, from coordinate 1,086 downwards.
CCAGCGAACGTGAATGCGTACGAGTCCGTGCCGATGAAGCCAGGGCGAAACCACCCGCTGCTCACGGGTTGCCCCGCGAGGGCCTGAAGATACTGCGTGTTTTGCAGCTCAATTGTATTGAAGCCCTGTGCGGTCCAGAGTTGTGCATCTCGTTCGACCCGTTCGATCCAAGTCTCGGTGATCACGAGTGCGTTGTTCATGTCTCGGGCATCGCGGTTGGCCTGGGTCACGGCTTGGTGCATCGAGAGAATCCCCAGCGAACCCACGGTCATGATCCCGATTGCGATCATCACTTCGACGAGCGTGAAACCGTCGTGGCGCCGCGTCTGTGCCGATGACGTCATCGCATGATCCTCGGCGTACCCGCGCCTGAGGGCACCAGCACCTTGCGGATGACGCCCACGACGTTGCCACCCACCGAGCGGTAGACCATGAAGCCGTGGCCCGCGCGTGGCTGCGAGTTGTTCCAATTCGCGTACAGGACGTTGCCCACGAAGGTTTGGTTGTTGGAGCCAGCCTCGTAGCAAAACGAGGAGTCAGCCCATCCGTCGACCCGAACTTGGTCGTTGTCGGTGGGGTCGGCGTCATGCGTGTTCGCGTAGACGTGGTCGACGCAGCGCCAGTGGGCATCATCGTCGCAGTCGAGGTCGTCGAGCGTGAAACCGCCGCTCGCGAACGTGCTGAGGGCACACGACCCCGCCGTGCCGCGGAGCGTCTCGAACGCGAAAGGCTCGGCCAGCCCCGCGCCCCCGTCGTTGTCGTAGACCACCTGGTGGGCACGCCCGTAGGCGCTCGACATGTAGCGGGCCCGCTGAAACAGGCTGACGACCTCGCGGGAGACAATCGCCACCCGCCGGTCGGCAAACCCTTGGCTGATGCTCGGCAAGGCCGCACTGACGAGAACCCCCATCACCGCCAAGACGACCATCAGCTCCACAAGCGTAAATCCAAGCAAGCGATCTCGAGACTTCGAAGGCACCCCCTTGCCTACTGCAACCTTCGTACCGAAAACGCGCCCCCTAACTATCTAGAATCATTGAGTGTGCGACAACCCAACACCCCCCCACCCCCGCAACACCTGCAACC
>JBATTM010000360.1:0-39151 GCA_049670545.1 Polyangiales bacterium | reverse complement strand
GCTTGCGCCAGAGGATGCGCGCGAGCTGGCCGACGAGATCGAAGCGCTCCTTCAGAACGAACGCGAACATTAACTTTACAATTTGTAATATAAAGTCTACGTTGAATGGGATTCCCCGGATTTTACTGGAAAGCCCAACTCGTGGACGACGTTCAAGAACTCCCGTACGACCAACGACCCGCCAACCGTGATCTCGGCCGCCTTGATGGCGAGTATGGGTGGCCACTCGTCGGCAAGACGCTTGCGATGGTGCAGAGCCCGAACGAAATGTTTAGGCGACACTTCGAGAAGTACGGCGAGGTAAGTCGGATCTCGATCACCGGCAACAAATGCGTCCTCCTCCTGCATCCCGATCACGCGCAGCGCGTTTTGCTCGACCGCGAGAAGAATTTCTCGATCAAGAAGGGCTGGGAGTCGGTGATGGCCGACTTCTTCGAGGGCGGCCTCGTGATGCGGGACTACGACGAGCATCGCCTTCATCGCGGGATCATGCAGAGCTCGTTCAAGCCGGACGCCATGCGTGGATACCTCACTCGGATCCAGGTAATCGTTCGGAGAGCCGTGGAGCGCTGGGCCAAGAAAGACGAGTTCGTCTTCTACGATGAGGTGAAGCGGCTCCTACTCGAAATCGCGTTCGACGTGTTCTGTTGGGTCGAAGACTCCGGCGCCACAGTCCGAAAGGCGAACCAAGCTTTCACCGACATGATGGAGGGAGCCCTCGGAATCGTGCGCTTGCCGATTCCCGGCCTTCTTTACCACCGGGGTATTCGCGGACGGGCGACACTCAAGCGTTTCTTCATGGACCTGATCGCGCAGAAGCGAGCATCAAGCGACCAAGATGTGTTCGCGCACTTCTGTAGATCGAAGACGGAGGACGGAGCCTACTACGCCGACGAGGACATCGCGGACCACATGGTGTTCTTGATGCTCGCCGCACACGACACCACCACGAGCGCCGCGACCATGGCTGCGTACTATCTGTGTCACGACTTCGACCTACAGGAGCGCATCGGTCGCGATGTTCCCCGATCGGAGGCGCCCCTTAGCTACGAAGCGTTCTTCCACGAGATGAAAGAGATGGTTGGCCTCTTCTACGAGACGATCCGGCTTCATCCGCCGGTCTCCGTGCTGCTACGGAGGACGATCCGGGAATGTGAGTTCGGCGGCCATCGAGTCCCGGCAGATACGATGGTATGCGTGCCAAGCACGTTCATTCATCGACATCCTGGCTTCTGGGATGAGCCGGACCAGTTCGATCACACACGTTTCAGCGAAGAGCGCAACGAGCAACGGAAACACAACTTCATGTGGATTCCGTTCGGCGGTGGGGCGCACAAGTGCATCGGGATGCACTTCGCACGACTGCTCTTCATGGAAACGTTCGCCGAGATGATGACCGGCTACCGCCTCGAGTTCACACGCCGCGACTACTACCCCGCAAAGCTTCAGTACTTTCCCTTCAGCAAACCGACCGATGGGCTCCCCATGCGGCTCGTCGCCCACCCGGCCTGACCACGGAAACTACGAAGCGTTCGCGAAGAACGATCGATACCACTTGCGAATCTCGCCAATCGGCCCGTCGCCGTCGACGAGTGTCGGGCGGTCACGCCAACGTTTGTGCTCCCAAATCGCGACGTCTTGGAAGTATCCATCGCGTGCTGCGGCGACATGCTGGAGGACGACTTCACGATCGGCTTTGACGCCCTCGGGCAGTCGTAGCGACACGCCGAATCGCAGGATCAGTTGCTCCTCGTCGATTGGAACGTGAGCATTGATCAGTACCATGTCGTACGCCCAGACGAGACGCGTGAACTGCACTGCGGGGCCATGATAGGTCGCCACCGTTTCGACTGGGATCGGTCGCCCGCCTAGGTCGCTCCCGCGGCCGACGGTCCGTTGGGTCGCGCGGGGCCCATCGATGATCATCTCGAACTCGTCGATCTGCTGATGGTGGACCGGGCGAAAATGCGCGATGTCCGCCACGTTCTCGATCACTTCGCGCGGCTGAGTGGCAATGGTGATCTGGGCTCGCTCGAGCGGCGTCCACCTGGGATCGTCGAGCTCTTCGATCCCAGGCACTTCGTATCCGGGCGACACGCCCTGCTGATCAAAGTAGGCGAGAATCATCCCGCTGTGCTCGGACACTGGATACCCACGCACGGCTGCTTTTCGCGGCACCCGAGACGCGTACGGGACGTCGACGCAACGCCCATCGGAAGCGAATCGCCAGGCGTGGAATGGACACACGATATCGTCGCCTTGGACGCACCCACCGTGGCCCAAATGCGCGCCGAGATGGGGGCAATGCGCGTCGAGCATGACCGGGGTTCCGCTCTCCCCGCGGTACAAGACGAACTCGCGACCAAAATAGCGCAGCGGAACGACCAATCCGGGCGCCAGATCGGCACTCCAGGTGATCATGTACCAACCCTTGGCGAAGGAAGAATCGGCGGCGGACATCGGCGAACTATACACCAACTTGCGGTCCGAGACTCGCGCCGCTAGGCCCGCGCCAAGGCCGTGATGAAAGCCGCCATGCCGGGCCACGGCATGCCTGGAGGAAGGTTCACAATGGGTTCGTCGAGCCCGAGACCCCTGCGACGGCGCAACTCCTTCCGGCAGTGGAAGGGATCGCCCGAAATGGTCAGCCGCTCGACCATTTCGTCGGTGACGGCGTCGAGTGACTTGGCACGTGTGGCCTTGTCTCGATAGAGAGCGGCGATCTCATCGCACTCTTTCCCGTACCCGAACCCCGTGAGAAGCTCCTTGTAATACTCCCCCATCCCGCCGATGTAGAATGAGATGATCTCGCGCGCTTTCTTGGAAGCGCCGCGGCCGGGCATCGGGATCACCGTGGTGAAGGGTGAGGTCACGATCTCGGACGGGTCGCGGCCCGACTTCGCGGCGCCTTCCGCGATCCATTTCCGTCCGTCCTCGAGCCGATCGTATGGCCAGAAGACTGGCATCCACCCATCTGCGAGCTCGCCGATACTGGTCACTGATTTCTGCTTGAGGCCGGCGACGTAGATCGGGATCTTGCGGCGCTTGGGCTGGAAGTCGAGCTTGAACGGACGGTACTGGTGGAGCTTCGCGTCTGCCTCACTGAGTGGCTTCCCGTCGAGCAAGGTCTTGACCACACGAATCACATCGCGGGTCTGGGTCAACGGTTTGACGAAGTCACGACCGTGGAGCCCTTCGATGACGTCTTTTCCGCTGGTGCCAACACCGAGGATCAAACGCCCGCCACTGATTTCGTCTAGAGTCGCAGCCTGCATCGCGATGAGCGCTGGCGACCTGCTGAACACGTTGATGATGCCTGTCCCAAGCTTGATGCGCTTGGTCTTCAAGGCGATCTCGGTAAGCAGCGTGAACGCTTCGTATCCCCAAACTTCGGGAAGCCAGAACGAGTCGTATCCGAGACGATCCGCAAGGACCGCTGCTTTGACGTACGTTGCGCGATCGTAGTTTCGCCAGAACGCGAGAAGCCCAGTCGGTCTCTTTGCCATCGTACGGCCCTCCAGAAGGCCGAGACCCTAGCACGCGTCGCGGACGCGTGTGGGGCCACGCGGGAAGCGCGCTCAGGCGAGGCCGAACGGAAGGCGTCCCGCCCAAGGGTGCGCCTCCTCGAGCTGGGCGGCGAGCCGCAGCAGGAGGCGATCTTCGCCGACGGCCGCAAAGAACTGAATGCCTACGGGCAACCCGCCCTCGGCCACATGCAGGGGCACCGACATCGCGGGTTGTCCGGTCAGGTTGGCTAGCGTGGTTCGATAAGGAACACGATCGATCAAGGTGTCGAGCTGCGCGTCGATGATCTTGCTCGCCGCGCCGGGGAGCGACATCAGCGGTCGTGCGACGGGAGAAGCAAGGAGTGTAGCCAGTCGAACGTCGGTCACGCTGGGATCAATCTCCTCGATTCGTTTGGGCGGGCAACACTGTGTCGACGTGACGAGGATATCGAATCGTCGGTGAAACTCGCCCATCGCCCTGGTGATTGCGGCACAGCGGGCGACTGACTCTTGGACGAGGTCGGCCGGGATTGCCCGACCGGCCTTCCAGATGAATCGGTTGATCGGCTCCAATCCACGGACCACTGCACGGGTGCCATACGTGACGGCCAGGTCGTCGACGAACTCCGCAAAGTTCGCCGCGATGAGAATCAGGCCCAGTCGCATGACTTCTCTTTCGTCGAATGGCAGGGGCACGTCCTCGACGTGATGACCGAAGTCGCCCAGCATCGCGCCTGCTCGCCGAATACCGTCGAGGCACGCAGCATCGACCCTCCTTCCGAGGACCTGTGCATCGGTAGAGATTGCGATTCGAAGGGATACCGGCACCTCGGTGAGCGCGTCCAGATACCCCGAAGCCGGCTCACACGCGTACGGGGAACCGGGCTCGAGCGCGCTCGTCGCATCAAGCGCGGCGGCGCTATCGCGCACCGATCGACTGATCACATGAGAGGTCGAAAAACCGCCAAGCTTCCATCGAAAATCAGGCCCGATCGGATTGCGGCCCCGCGTCGGCTTCAGGCCGAAGAGCCCACAGTTCGCGGCGGGCATTCGAATCGAACCCGCTTCGTCGGTGGCGGAAGCCAACGGCGCGATCCCGGCGGCCACCGCAGCCGCCGAGCCGCCACTCGAGCCACCTGGGGTTCGCGTGACATTCCAAGGATTTCGGGTCGGTCCCCAGATCCTCGGATTGGTCGCTGGCGACAGCTTGTATTCCGGAGTGTTCGTCTTTCCGAACACCACGAGGCCCGCGTCGAGCCACCGCTTCACGATCGTTGCGCTTCGTGGCGAACGCTCTCCGCGGTGAAGCGCGCTCCCATTGCTCATGGGTGTCCCGGCGAGCGCGTGGTGAACGTCCTTGAGTAGAAACGGCACGTACGCGAACGGGCCCTCGACCACCCGTTCCTTGATGTACGTGAGCGCATGGTCGTAGAGAGGCACGACGACGGCGTTCAGCGACGGATTGATCGTTTCCGCCCGCAAGATGGCGGCCTCGAGCACCTCCTTGGGCGCAACCTCCTTGCGTCGAATCAGGTCGGCGAGCCCCACGGCATCGTATTTCGGATAGTCCTCGAACACGTCTCGCTCCGCGGTTCTATCACGTTTGGTCCGCGTCTGGGGACGCGAGGACCTTGATCTGGCGACCGGTTGCGCGTCGATACAGAACCTCGATGGCCAACGATACGAAGATCATCGCGGCGAGGATCCACAACTGGTTACGCGTCGTCGCCTCCGCCCCGACTTGAATGCAGAGGGCGAGCAGGGCACCCGCGGTGCTCAACGCGGCCAGTGTGGAGAGCCAACGCTTGCTGTGGGTCTCGCGCGAAAGGCGAACGTTCGCCACATTGACTCCCAAGAAGATGAGAAGGAACCCAGCGCTCCCCATCGTGGCAATCGCGTCCAGGGGAACCGCGTTCGCGATGATGAGCGCCAAAGCGGCAGTAATGAGGGTGCCTTCGAGGTGCTGACCACGCAGGGTTCGCTCGAGCTCCGACGGAAGCTCACCGCTCTTCGCGATGATGTAGGCGAGTCGGCCGGTGCTGTAGAACGTCGCGTTGATCGCAGAACTCGTGGCCATCAAGGCGGCGATGGCAATCGCAACGTAGCCGGGTCGTCCCATGAAGCGCTGCGCTGCAACCGAGAGCGCATAGTCTCGCGTCTGCTCAACCTCCGCGAAAGACAGGTGACCGATGACGACCATCACGATCAGCACATAGAACACCATGACCAAGAGGACGCCCCCGATGTAGGCCATCGGAAGCGCGCGCTCGGGGTTCTCGACATCGTTGGAGGCGTTGGCGATCAACTCGAACCCCTCATAGTTGAGGAAGATCAGCATCGCGCCGGCCACCAGTTTCATTGGGGGAACGTACTGGTCGGGCGCGAGACGATCCCACTCCATGGGCGTCAGCAATCCCCATGCAACGAACGCGGCAAGGAGCAGCATCTTTACGATGTTAAAGAAGTTCTCCGAGCGGATGACGAGTTCGGTCCCGAATACGTTGATGACGACCAGGCCGACGATCACTCCGCTGATCAGGACGTGAAGCCACCACTCTTGCTCTTCCTCGGGAAAGAAGCTCGATCCGTAGCTTCCGAACGCGTAGGCGTAGACCGCGAGGAGAACGACGTAGCTCAACAAGAGGAGGATGTTTGCCGAGCCGGTCAGCACGCCGCCGCCAAACGCTTGATTGAGGAAAGAGACCGTCCCGCCCTCACCCGGGTACCGGAGCGTCAGCTTCAGGTAGGAATAGCTAGTCAAGAGGGCGACCACACCCGCGATGAGGAACGCGACCGGGGCAGCGCCTTGGGTGACTTCGACGGTGAGGCCCGTGACGGCAAAGATCCCGCCGCCGACCATGCCGCCGATTCCGATGGAGAGAGTCGAGAACGCACCCAGTTTCTTGTCGCTTCCGGCCGCCATCCGGGACGGATAGTAGCGAAGAAGGCGCGCAGAGGCCCATCGGACCCACGAATCTAGCACCGGTCGAAAAAAAACTACCTGAGGGCCCAAGGGTCGGCTGACCGGTGCGAACCGTTCCATTGCGCGCCCGAGCCGTCACGAGGGTATTCGGCCCCGTGGGAAATCCCGCAGCACGATGGAAATCGATCGTTGTCGCCGTCGGGCTCTGTGTTAACGAAAGACTCTCGCGAGACTCGAGACAGAGGAAATGTGATGACCCAAGAGCAAGCCGTAACTCAATTCTACTCCGATACCCGAACGCGTGGGAGCGTCCGAGGCGCAATCCGAGACTACCTCGGCTTCTTCGACGAGGACTCGGGGGGCGATGTAGAGGCGCGCAAGGCCGACTACACGACCATGATCAATCACTACTACGATCTAGTGACCGATTTCTATGAGCACGGCTGGAGCAAGTCCTTTCATTTCGCACCCAGGTTCGAGGGCGAGTCTTTCGACGCATCACTCGCTCGTTCCGAGCATTTCTTCGCCTTGAAGCTCGGCCTATCGAACGACATGAAGGTTCTCGACGTGGGCTGTGGCGTTGGGGGACCCATGCGCGCGATCGCACGGTTCTCGGGCGCTACGATCGAGGGCATCAACAACAACGACTACCAGCTCACGAAGCTCGCCCAGTACAATCAGGCAACGGGTCTTGCTGCTCAGTGTAGCGGATTCAAGGGTGACTTCATGAACCTCGACGTTCCAGAAGGAACGTACGATGCGGCCTATGCGTTCGAGGCCACTTGTCATGCGCCAGACAAAGTGGCGGTCTTCAAAGAGATCTTTCGCGTCTTGAAGCCGGGCGCCCGCTTTGCAGCGTACGAGTGGTGCATGACCGACGGGTTCGACTCGAACAACGCGAAGCATCAAGAGATCAAGAAGGGAATCGAGACGGGCGACAGTCTCCCGGACATCGCCACCGTCCCCGAGGTCCTCGAAGCGCTGCGCGCAGCTGGCTTCGAGGTGGTCGAGAGTCATGACGCCGCGGAACGATCGGACGCGAAGACACCTTGGTATCTGCCGCTTCGAGGCGAAACAAGCAGCTTGTTGGCCATTCGTCGCGGCCGCGTCGGCAGAGCCATCGCGCGCCGAACGATTCGCACGCTCGAGCGGCTTCGCGTCGCACCCCCGGGATCCGCCGACGTGAGTCGCATGCTCGGCGCGGCGGCAGAGTCGCTGATCGCAGGCGGCGAGGCCGACATCTTTACCCCGAACTACTTCTTCGTCGTCCGCAAGCCGGCGTAGTTTCCCAAGGGGCTCAACGCAGAAACGGAATCTGCTCACGTAGCTTGCCGACGCGATCGCGTGCGAGTGGCACCGCGGGGCACTCCGGGTGCTCGAGTGAGATTCGGTACGTTCGAACTCCTGACGGCTCGATCGTTCGAATGCGATCGAGCCGGACGATGCAGCTCCGGTGAGTTTGGAAGAAGTCCCTCGTATCGAGTCTGTCGGCGAGACTCGCAAGTGTTCGGTCGATGGCGAAGCGATCATCATCGGTGACCGCCCAGACGAGTTCGTCTCGAGCCTCGAAGTAGACGACATCCACGAGGTTCACCACGACATACGCGTTCTTGCGCCGCACGGCGAAACGCTCGAGCTGACCTTTGTGCGTCGCGAGATCAGGGCGGATCGTCGAAAGATGCTTGAGTGTGCGACGAAGTCGGTCGAGGCTGATGGGCTTCAAAAGGAAGTCTGTGACCTGGGCATCGAACCCTCGTATCGCACCCTCGTCGTGCGACGAAACGATGACGACGTCTAGATCGAGGTGCTTTTCGCGTAGCTGGTTGGCGAGCGCGTAGCCATCCATTCCTGGCATCCGGAGGTCGATGAACGCCACGTGCGGAACCATGTGTTCGCAAAGCCGCTCCGCCTCTACCGGCCCGCCGGTTTGCCCCACCACCTCGACACCCTCGCACTGGCTGAGCAGAAAGGAGAGTTCGTCTCGCGCAGGAGGCTCGTCATCGACCACGATCGCGCGGAGGCTCACGATGCCCCGTCGGTCCAGGTGAGCCACTCGGCGAGCTCACGGGAAACGATGCGAGGCGCAGTGCGCAACGCATCGACACTCCGCATCCCAGTGAGAAGCATGACCGCGGTAAGCTCCTGTGTGACTTCGTGAAGGAACGCGCGCGCTCCTTCTTCGCCATCCCGGCTGAGCGCCTGCAGCACCGGTCTTGCGATCCCGGCGGCGGTAGCACCGAGAGCGAGCGCTCTTGCGACGTCATGACCGGACCGAATGCCGCCCGTCGCGATCGTCGTCATACCTGCGCGTGCTGCGTACACGACCGAAGGCGCCGTGGGGATCCCCCAGTCCCAGAGATGGTTGCCGATTAAACGCCGGACGCCATCGGCCCGCAACGTCTCGACGCCCACCCACGAGGTGCCGCCAGCGCCAGACGTGTCGACAGTTCGCACACCGGCAGCGCGCAGTTGGTCGAGAGTCTGAGGGCTTAGCCCGTTGCCCGTCTCCTTGGCTACGACAGGGACCGGGAGCTCCTCGCAGAGGCGGCGGAGGGTATCGACACAGCCCCGGAAATCGCGGTCTCCATCGGACTGAATCAACTCCATCGCGGGATTGAGGTGGACACACAGCGCGTCCGCGCCGACGTCACGAAGGAGCGCCTTGATCGCGCGCGTTGGCGTGTCGCGCGCCTGCACCACGCCGATGTTGCCAAGCAGCAAGATGTCCGGGGCCCACTCACGCACCTTGTAGGTCCATCGCATCGATGGATCACGTTGCATCGCCCGCTGGCTCCCAAGGCCGAACCCGTAGCCACACTCTTGGGCGATCGTGGCCAGAGACTTGTTGATAGCCGCGGCGCGTTCGTGCCCCCCGGTCATCGCTGCGATGAGAATCGGGGCTTGAAGGGTCTTTCCAAGGAGGGTCACGTCGGTGCGAACCTGATGAGCGCTCAGTTCCGGGAGAGACTGGTGGAATAGGCGAACGCACTCGAGCAGCGTGGTCCTCGAACGGAACCCAACTTCGTCGCCCTCGCACAGGTCCAGATGGTCGGCCTTGCGCGCACCGAGGTCGAGCGGCTCAGAGACCTCGGGCACGTCAGCTCGCGCGCGCATGGCCCCGAAGCGATTCGTATCCGGCCATGTCGACAGACTGCCGGCGATCGAGATCGCGGCGGACGTCCGATACCCAGGCGCCTTGATGTGCGCGAGGCCCGGCTGTGAGTTCGAAGAGCTCCGCCCCGTATCCAGATCCGTAAGAGAAGGCCGTCATCGGCGTTCCCTCGGCCATCGATGCGAGAGCGCGCGCCACGGAGATCCATAGACTCGCGGTATACGCGTTGCCCGTCACTTGGTTCCACTCGAGCGTCTTGACGACCTTGCGATCGTAGAGAGCGTTGGCTTCTTCTGCCGACCAGCCAAGCGTCTCCGCCAAATGTAGCACGGACTTCTTCACCATCTTCGGGAAGGGTACGTGAAACGCCATCGCTTCGAACCGCTCCAGAACCTCGCGGGCATCACGCCCACCAATGAGGGCGCCGTAGCACTCGGTAACCGCGCGCTTGTAGCAATCGAGGCTCAGCTGACCCTCGACCGAGGGAAAGGCATCACCAACCGGGCGCCAAAAGTCGAAGGCGGGACTGCTGAACGGAAACGACTGTGAAGATATCGACGCGACGAGGGGTTCGTCGATGATCATGGCGACCGCACCTGCCCCTTGCGTCGGCTCACCGGGGTCATTGAGGGCGTAGAGGGCGACGTCGGACGCGATGACGAGAGCTGCCTTGTTCGCGCCGGCACCAGACCATTTCCACTCGAGTGCCTGCCGTAACGCAAGCGTTCCGCCGTAGCATGCGTGTTTCACCTCGTACGAACGAATCGCGCCGGAGAGGCCGAGTTCTTCCGCAACCCAGGCGCTCAACGGACGGCTCATGTCCTTGGCGCTCTCGGTTCCTACCGCGATCAGGCCGATGTCGGCAGCAAGACCGTCCCAACGGGAAAGAGCGCGTTTCGCCGCGCCGGCAGCAAGAGTGACTGCGTCTTCACCCTCCTGACACAATGCAATGTCGGAACACCCTAGACCCTTTGTAAACTTGTTCGGATCGATGCCGCGAAGCGCTGCTAGCTCCGTGACCGGCATGTAGAGAGCCGGGAGTTGAAGTCCGATGGATGCGATCCCCGCAGGTGTTGAGCTCATTCGATTTCTCCCCTGTGTGTCTATGTCGACGTGGTGTTTGTAGCGCGCGTGTGAGATTACAGAATCAGAAACGTGTGACTCGTGCCTGAGATCACGTCAGTGGTTCGTAGGGTTTATTGAACCGCGATCAACACCGAGTTAGCGAACGCGCTGTAAAGCTCATGCTCGATCAACGCGACACGCTGTAAAGCTTGATAACTTTCCAAACCGTTCGTGCGCGTTCTGGGACGACCGACGTCAGCGTTTGATCCGCCGAAGCGATTGTTCTAGCCGCGAGTCGTCGCGAGCGAATACTTCCTCACGAGGGGAGGCTCCGTGGCGACGACGTTCGACTTCGACGACATGCGATCGATGTACGACGTCGTGGTGATCGGTGCTGGGCCGGCGGGGTGCGCGACCGCCACCGCGTTCGCAGCCCGCGGCGCGCACGTACTGCTCCTCGAGTCGAACCCCAACGCGGCGCGACGTTTCGCCGGCGAGTGGATCCATCCCGAAGGCGCTCGAATTCTCAATATTTTAGGGCTTTTAGAGGGTCTTGATGCGGGAATGCCGGCGCGTGGTTTCGTCGTATTTCCGAACGATGGTCTCGGCGCGATCGCACTCGACTACGGCAACAATGCAACGGGCTTCGCATGCGAGCATGCGACCCTCGTCGCGCATCTACGGGACCGGATCACAACGAACCCACGAATTGACTTCCTCCTAGGAGGACGTGCGAATCGTCTCGACGGACGCACCGTGCATGTGACTCGTGGCGCGCGCGCGCATGACGTTCGAACGCCACTCACAGTGGTCGCAACCGGGCGCTCTGCCGGAAAATTGTTCCCGAAGTCGGCGAACGACGAGAAAGTGTCGATCTCGTTGATGGCGGGTCTCATCGTGCGTGACTCTCAACTTCCACTCGAAGGGTACGGGCACGTCATCGTGGGAGGTCCCGGGCCTGCACTCGCATACAGGATCGCGGCGGATCAAATTCGAATCTGCATCGACGTGCCCCACGACGCGCGCGACGGAGAGGCAGCGACCGACTGGATCTGGCGCTCGTTTGCGGAGGTACTCCCTTCCTCCCTTCGCGATGGAGTACGACGAGGACTCTCTGAGGCCACACTGTGCTGGGCCGCGAATGCCTTCCGACCGAGGAGGTATCGTACCAGCCCCGGCATTGCGTTGGTGGGAGACGCTGCCGGCGTATTTCATCCGCTCACGGCGATGGGAATCACGATGTCGCTCCTCGACGGAGAAGCCCTGGCGGGTACGTCATCGCTTGCCGAGTACGCGGAGCGGCGCGCCGAAGAGACCTACATCCCAGAGTTGCTCTCGAATGCGATCTACCAGGCGTTCGCACGAAGCGACGCCGGGACGCTGGCAATCCGTGATTCGATCTTTCGCACCTGGCGCTCGAGCCCTGTGCAGCGGAGCCGAACGATGGACTTGCTCGGAGCAGCCACGACCCGGCGAGTCGACTTCGTTCGTGCCTTCTCTCACGTCGCGCTGCGTGCGGGCGCCGGTGCACTTCTTTCCGACCGCAAGACGGTGATGGACCTGGCCGGATGGCTCCGATGGCCTTTGGCGAGTGTGCATCCTCACGCGAGTGCGATGCGGACTCGCTCGGTGGAATGGGCAGCGCCCAAGTCGTGGGCGGAGATGGAGAGACGAGATGTCAGCTGAGTGGGAGTTCTGCGTTCAGAGTTTGCGCAAGGTGTCACGGACGTTCTCGCGTCCGATTGAAGTGCTCCCGGGAGACTTGAGACGCGCGGTCACATGCGGTTACCTGCTGTGCCGGATTGTCGATGCCGTGGAGGACAACTCGGCGTTCTCCTTAGATGACCGCGACGAGCGCTATCGCGCGTTTCACGCGGTCCTCTCGCGCGCGTCGGCACCAGGTGAGTTTGAAAGACTCTGGGTGGGAGTTGAGGGGTCACCAGACGACGAGGTCGAGCTGTGCACGAAGCTCAGCGTCGTGACGGCGGTGCTCGACGACGTGCCGCGAGAGATGCAGGACGCAGTGCTCCGCTGGGTCATCGAGATGGCTCGCGGCATGCAGATATTCAGCCACCGGCGACCTGACGGCGACGGAGTCGTCGCGCCGTCGACCCCCGGGGACTTGGAGCGCTACTGCTACTTCGTCGCGGGCACGGTGGGACAAATGCTCACCGACTTGTTCGTCGCGGAGATCGGTGTTTCTCGAGAAGGGGCGCTGGCTGGCACACTCTACGACCACGCGGAGTCGTTCGGGACCGGTCTGCAATTGGTCAACATCCTGAAGGACATCACCGATGACATGCATCGGGGATGGTCATTCGTTCCCCGATCTCTCTGTCGTGCCGCGGGAATTCGAAACCGCGACTTGATCGATCCGACACACCTCGCCGACGCGCATCGCGTGGTTGCCCCGCTATTCGTCGTTGCACGGGAGAGGCTCGATGAAGCACTCGAATACGCACTCGCTATCCCCGCGGACCAACGTGAGATCCGCCTGTTTTGCCTGCTTCCCCTGTGGATGGCAGTGAAAACGATTGCGTTGGCCCACGGAAACGACGCGATGTTCGTCGCAGGCCAGCACGTCAAGGTGAGCCGCGAAGACGTAGAGAACGTGATCGTCCGGTGCGCTGCGACCTTCGACGACAACGCCACGTTGCGGGCCGACTATGAATCGTTCTGGGCGCCAGTGCTGCAAGACCGAACCCAAACCATGGACGCTGCATGACCTCAAACGCACGACTCAAGCCCACGGATCGACCATCTTCGAGGATGCCGGGGTTCTATCGGCTCGACCTCGCGAGCAGGCATCGTGAGCTCGCGACACGGTTCGGCCTCGAGCCTGAGGAGGTCGGGCTCTTGCAAAGCGAAGACGAGGATGAGCTGGTCGTCGCCGACAAGATGGTCGAGAACTGTATCGGTGTCCTGCGAATGCCGGTCGGGCTCGGCCTGAACTTCCAAGTCAACGGACGCGACTATGTCGTGCCCATGGTGGTCGAAGAGCCGTCGGTCGTCGCCGCGGCGAGCAATATGGCGCGGGTGGTTCGTGCGTCCGGTGGATTCACCGCGAGTGCGACCGAGTCGCTGATGATCGCGCAGGTACAGGTGCTTGGTGTAACGGATCCGGCCGCCGCCAAAGCCGCGGTCGAGGGCGCCGAACAAGAAATCGTGAACCTCGCGAATCGTCGCCACCCGAACATGGTGGCGCGCGGTGGCGGTGCCCGCTCGGTGGAAGCACGACGATTCGACGCCGAGCCCGGGATGCTGGTCGTTCATCTGCTGGTCGACTGCCGCGACGCGATGGGCGCCAACCTCGTCAACGACATGGCGGAGGCGGTCGCGCCGACCATCGAGCATCTCACTGGAGGGCGTGTTCGTCTGCGCATCCTGAGTAACCTTGCTGACCGTCGACTCGCCTCTGCGAGCTGTGCAATCCGCGAGGAACTCCTCGAGCGTCGCGGTCATGCGGGCGCGGAGGTCGCCGAGGGAGTCGTTGAGGCGTACCGATTCGCCGCGGTCGACCCCTATCGTGCAGCCACCCACAACAAGGGAGTGATGAACGGCATCGACGCAGTCGGTGTCGCCACAGGCAACGACTGGCGGGGACTCGAAGCGGGTGCCCATGCATTCGCTGCTCGAAACGGTAGCTACGAACCGCTGACGAGGTGGTCCCGTGCAGACGGTCACCTCCATGGGGAGATCGAACTGCCCATGGCAGTCGGCACGGTCGGTGGTTCGACCGTCGTTCAGCCGGCGCTCCGGGTCCTACGAAAGATTCTTCGGGTCGAGAGCGCTGGCGAGCTCGCAATGGTCATGGCGGCAGTCGGCCTTGCACAGAACCTGGGCGCGCTTTGCGCGTTGGCTTCCGAAGGCATTCAGCGCGGGCACATGAACCTTCACGCTCGTCGGTTCGAAGTCGAGGCTGCGGAGTAGTCGGATGCATGGACTCGCCACACTTGCGAGATCGCAAGAACACCACGACTCGCTCGACTTGGGCGTCCAAGCGCTGCTCGATCTGCAGCGTGACGACGGAAGCTGGGAAGGCGAGTGTGTGTGGAATCCCATGCTCGCGGCGCAGTACACCATTGCAGCGCATGTCATGAGCTTGCCCCTTTCGAGTGCCCGCCGCAGCGGTTTGCTGACCCACTTCCGCGTAACGCGACACGAGAGCGGTTGCTGGGGGCTTCACCCCTACGACGAGGGAAATCTGTTCGTGACGACCCTAGTGTACGTCGCGGCTCGCATGTTGGGCGCGCCCGCAGACGCGCAATGGCTTCACGACGCTCGAACCATGTTCGAACGTGACGGCGTCGAACGGATTCCCACGTGGGGCAAAGCCTGGCTCGCGATGATCGGGCTCTACGATTGGCGGGGGGTGAACCCGATCTTGCCCGAAGTCTGGTTGCTGCCCCCACGAATTCCGCTGCATCCCGCCAACTTCTATTGCCATACGCGGGCGATCTATCTCGGCCTCGCAGTGGCGTATGCAGAGCGTTTCGTCGCCCCTGCGAATAAACTGACGAAGGCACTGCGCGACGAGCTCTACGGAGACCGCTACGCGACGATTGATTTCTCCAAGTGCGCAAACGAAGTCCGGGCGGCGGACGCGCCGTTTCGCGCCGGGCGCCCGCTCCGAGCGGTGTTCTCCATGATGCGGCTCTATGACCGCATGCACTCGCGTGCGCTTCGCCAGCGATCGCTCGGTCGTCTTCGCGGCGAGATGCGGGATCACCTTCGCGCGAGCACCCATCTGGCCCTTTCTCCCGTCAACGGGTTGCTCTCCATCCTGGCGCTCTGGGCGGAGAACCCCGACGACCCTGACTTGCAGTGCGCCGTGGAAAGATTCGACAGCTGGTTCTGGGAAGACGAAGACGAAGGCGCTCGCGTTGCCGGAGCAGGCAGTGTCTGTTGGGACACTGGGTTCGCGATTCAGGCACTTGCCGAGGTCCCTGGGGCTGATCATCTGGACGCAGTGACCCGGGGCGCATCGTTTCTTGCGAGCCAGCAGATCGAACGAGCCAACTTCGACTACGCTGCAGCTCATCGAATCGACCCGAGCGGTGGTTGGTGCTTCTCCGAGTCAGGCCACGGCTGGCCCGTGAGTGATTGTACGGCGGAAGCGCTCCTCGCCTTGCTCGATACGCGTCCCGAGGCCCTCGGCCGCGAGAACGCCGCACGCGCGGCCCGATTCATCTTCCGTTGCCAGAACCGAGACGGCGGGTTCGGAAGCTACGAACCGAGCAAGACCCGTGTGCCGCTCGAGTGGATGAACCCATCGGAGATGTTCGGGCGCTGCATGACCGAACGCTCCTACACGGAGTGTACGGCCTCCTGCCTGATGGCTCTCTGCCGGCTTCGCAGTCAATACCCCGACCTGCTGCGTGCGCAGCTCGACGCGTGCATCGTCCGGGCGTGCGGTTTCTTGAAGAAGGCCCAGAAAGCGAACGGATCTTGGAACGCGGCCTGGGGCGTGCAGTTCATCTACGCGACGATGTTCGGCGTGCGCGGTTTGATCGCGGCGGGCATGCCTCCAACGGACGCGCACATTCGGGACGCATGCACCTGGCTTCGTGCGCATCAGCGTGCCGACGGAGGCTGGGGAGAGCACCACGCGAGTGGCGTCGAGGGGCGCTACGTCGATGCAGAAACCGCAAGCGCTGTGCAAACGGCTTGGGCGTTGATCACCTTGGTCGAAGGAGACGACCCTGACGCGCGTTCGATCTCGCGCGGCGTCGAGGCACTCGAAACGATGCAGCTTCCTTCCGGGCAGTGGCCCGACGGTGAGTTCGTGGGCGTGTTCTTCGAGACCGCCCTACTCAACTACCGCCTGTATCGTCAGTACTTTCCGGTGATGGCGCTGTCGCTCCATCGTCGACGCAACGAGCGCCGCGGCGCGACAGGAAGCACGCTATGAGAGCCACCCTCGTATCCAACCCCTCGGGGCATGATCAGGCCCGCGTCGAGTCCCAGCCTTCAGAACGTCGAGAGCCCGCGCCTCCGCGGACCGAACCGATGCACTGGTTGCAGATCGTACGACTCGAGGTCGACGCGCATCTGGAAGAGTTCTTCGCCGCCAAGCGAACGGAAACAGAGGCGATCGCGCCCCCGACCCTCGAACTCGTGCGGGAGGTGGAGTCACTCACGATGCGCGGCGGGAAGCGGTTGCGGCCGGCATTGGCAACGGCCGGGTACCGATGCGTGCGTCCAGGCTACGGGATGGAACGACTTGTCGATGTCTCGGCCGCGCTCGAGCTCTTGCAGAGCTATCTCCTGATCCACGACGACTGGATGGATGGCGATGAGGTCAGGCGCGGCGGTATAGCCGTCCATGCGAGCCTGGGTCGGCATCACGGGGACACACACCTCGGCGCTGCACTCGGGATTCTCGCAGGCGATTTCGCATCCACCTACGCGTGGGAGCTTTTTCTCGAAGCGCCTTACCCAATGCAATCGTGGCCCGCCGCTCAGCGCTTGTTCCTGAGAATCCAGAAGCAGGTCTACTGTGGGCAGCAACTCGACCTGACGGGGGACGACGACGTATCGAGAATGCATGCCCTAAAGACGACGAGCTACTCAGTGCGAGGGCCGCTGCTGCTCGGGGCGATGCTCGGCAACGCCTCAAGCCTTCAACTCGACGCCCTCTCCGCATGGGCCGGACCGATTGGGGAAGCATTCCAGATCCGCGATGACCTCCTCGGGGCCCTCTCCAGCGCCGACCAGACGGGAAAGCCAGGGATGGACATCGTGCACGGCAAGCTCAGCAGTGTGGTCGCTGAACTTCGTCGGTCGACCCGTTTCGAGGAACGCGCGCCGGTCGAAGCGGTTTTCGGGAACCCCGCCGCAGCGAACGGGGAACTCCTCGCAGCGCACGCCTGTCTCCGAGAGTCAGGCGTGGTGGAGCGACTCGAAGCCCGAATCCGAGGACTCCGCAGCCAAGCTGCGAAAGAGATCGATGGCACGCTGTTCAACCCGCAGGGGCGCGACATGCTCGATGAGCTCGCGGACAGCCTTACGGATCGCCAATCCTGAGACGACGATGCACGGCAAAGGATTCGGCGGAGGAAAGGTCATCCTCGTGGGCGAACATGCGGTCGTTCACGGCAAGCCTGCGATCGCGGCAGGCGTGCATCGAGGGGTCACCGCGACGGCGTCCCGTGCGGAACGGGATCTTCTTCGAATCGCGCCGTGGGGAGTCGCTGTCGCGCCGGACACCGACGGGGACGACCCGCTCGCGCGTGCGTTCGCCGCAGTGTTGTCGGGCTACCACCCACGCCCTTCCCTTCGACTCGACGCAGAAGTCTCGCTTCCGGCGGGGGCCGGTCTCGGCTGCTCGGCGGCGCTCGGGGTTGCGATCCTCGATGCGGTTGACCACGCGCTGGACGTCGAACGCTCGCGCGTCACGCTCGCCGAGCTCGCGATGGCTTGGGAGCGGGAGTTTCACGGGACTCCCTCCGGAATCGACAACACCACAGCGGCGTTGGGGGGCCTGCTGCGGTTCGAACACGGCGTCAGGACTCGTGCCTTGTCGGCAAGACGCCTTCTTCACCTCGTCGTCGCCGACAGCGGACATGCATCCGAAACCAAACAGATGGTCGCAAGAGTGCGAGCGGGCCGCGATGCGGATCCAGACACGTTTTCCCGGACGCTGCGCGACATGGGCGAGATCGTGAACAATGCGGAATCTTTCATACGACTGGGAGATGTCGCATCACTCGGGATCGCGCTCGATGAAAACCACGACATCCTCGCCCGGCTTGGTTTGAGCACGCCGCGGATCGAGTCGATGTGCGGCGATGCCCGTCGTGCGGGGGCTCTTGGCGCAAAGGTGACCGGGGCAGGTGGAGGCGGTTGCATCGTGGCACTCGCCGAAGACGCGGATCACGCGGTTCGCGTGCGCCGCGCGTTGGGTCCTCGGGCGTTCGTGGAAGAGGTGGGTCGTGCCGCATGAACTGAACCCCGTGCGGGCAATCGCGCGCTCGAACATCGCCCTGGCGAAGTATTGGGGCAAAGCTGACGTCGATCTCAACCTGCCGGCCGTTCCGAGCCTCTCGTTGACCCTGGACGAACTCGTCACCGAAACCGAGGTGGAATTCGAGCCCTCACTTGCGCGGGATGAACTCCATCTGGACGGCCGGGAAGCCCCCGACCACGAGACCGGGCGTGTCACGCAGCTGCTGAATCGCGTCCGAAGCCGCGCGGAGATCCCGTATTTCGCTCGCGTGCGCAGTGAGAATCGGTTTCCGACCGCGGCAGGACTGGCATCGAGCGCGTCTGGGTTCGCGGCACTCGCGGCCGCTGCATCGCGTGCGGCCAACTTGGAGCTCACATCAGAGTCGATGAGCACCCTCGCGCGCCAATCGAGTGCATCGGCCGCCCGCTCGGTGTTTGGTGGCTTCGTCGAACTCGACGCCGGGGTCCCCGGGGAAGGTGGCCTCGGAGCGCGCCAGGTAGCGGCGGCCGACCATTGGGATGTGAGGCTGGTCGTGGCGATCACGGCTACGGGGCCCAAGTCAGTGGGATCGACCGAAGCAATGACACGATCGAAGCGCACCTCCCCCTTCTACGCAGCGTGGGTGGACGCTGCGCCGAGGTGGTTCGATGAGGTGAAGTCCGCCGTCGCGAGACGCGATCTCGAACGGCTCGGCCAGGCGATGGAGCAGAGCACGCTCGCGTTCCATGCATGCGCGATGACTTCGCTTCCGAGCACAGTGTATTGGGGGCCAGGCACGATGGACGCGCTGAACACGGTTCGTTCGCTCCGAGCGGCCGGCACCTCCGTGTGGGCCACCATGGACGCAGGCCCTCACGTCAAGGCCCTCTGCGAGACACGAGACTCCACGAAGATCCGCGACGCCCTCTTGGGGGCGCGCGGCGTGCACGAAGTCATCGTGGCTTCGCCCGGACGCGGGGTCGAGGTAATCGGATGATCGTCTCAGCGCCGGGCAAAGCGTTGTTGTGCGGAGAGTACGCGGTCTTGGAGGGCGGCCATGCCCTAGTGGCAGCGGTCGATCGATTCGTGCACGTAAGACACGTCACGGGCAGCCACGACCCGCCCGCGCGCCCGGGTCCCGAAGTAGAAGCCACACTTGAGGCGGCGCGCCGAGCGTTCGGCACATTTCCCCTGGGTCTCGAGTTCGATGTGGGAGAACTCTTTCATGACGGTACGAAGCTCGGACTTGGGTCTTCGGCTGCATGCTCAGCTGCCGTGGCGGCACTGGCGGCAGCAACCCAAGGCCATGAGTTACAACTTCAGAGGTCGAAGGACTTGGTCTTCGCAACTGCGTTCGAAGGTCACGGGGCCGTCGCGCCCCAGGGAAGCGGCGTCGACGTCGCGGCATCGACGTACGGCGGTTTTCTTCTGTTCGATCCAGACACGGGGGCCGAGCCCCCGGTGAGATCTGTAAGCCCACCGAGTCTAGCGCTCTCGCTAGTGTGGACGGGCAAACCCGTACGTACGAGCGATCTCGTCAGACAGGTGCGTGCGTTTCGATACTCTCAGCCACAGCTTCATGCGCAGCGATTCGCCGATCTGCATACCTCCAACAAAGCCTTCACACGTGCGTTCCTCGACGGCGACACAGCGGCGATTCTCGAAGCCGTGCAGGAATACTGCGAAGCGATGAGACAGCTCGGCGAGGCTTCCGGCACACCGATCGTCGATCGGAACTTGCGTGCGATCGCAGCCTGGGCAGCTGCGGAAGGTGGTGCGGCAAAACCTTGCGGCGCAGGGGGAGGAGACGTCGCGGTGGCGTTCTTTCCCGATTCGCAGGCCCGAGATCGCTTCGAGACGCATTGCCGGTCGGAGGGGTTCCTGCCGCTCGGGGTGGCATGGGGCGTGCCCGGGGTGTTTCTGCACGATGGGACCAGCGTGGTGGAGCGCCGCGCTCACGGGCTGGCCACGGACGTCACGACGTCTCCGTCGTAGTCGAGCCAACGGAATGCATCGAGGAGGACAGTCGAGTCGAAGGCACCATTTCCGGAATCCCAGATCGCAAAGCGGATTCGTATCTCGCTCCCCGGTTGCGCGGGCACTGAGGTGGTAAGCCAGCCCGTTGAGGCGCCGCTCTCATACCCGTGCCGGTGAGAATCGTCGTGCCGGTGCTGCAGTCGAACGTGATCCCTCCCGCGTCGCAGGGCGGTCCAAACTCACATGCACAGGAGTCGATGAACGTGCTGTTCACGCCGATCGGGTTACCATCGTCATCTAGGAGCAAGTTTCCAGAGACGACGCCCGGGGGCGCCGGGTCGAGGAGCACCGCGAATCCATCGCTGAATTCCGAGCATACGAGGTCGGGGAAGTCAGCCGTGAAAAACGCGTGATCGAACGCGAAGCCTGAAGCGTTCGGCGGTACGCGGACTTCGACCGAGAGGGAGATGCCATCGTACAGAGCGCCCGGCGCGACCCCACACGCCGGAACGTCGAGCGGAAAGCCGGGCGGCTGACTCGACAGATAGCCCTTGTCGAGGCCGTCGCGAGACTGGTAGCCGGGATCAGCGACATCACGCGCAGCCCCCGACGAGAGCGCAAGCATGCGAAGACCCGAGCGCGGAAGTGTGCTCGTGCCGAACCCATTGAGGAGGCCGTGTCCGAGCGCGAACTCGGCCATCTGCGGCCCCGGCGGCGCTTCCCCCGCAGGCATCTCGTACCCCAGCGAAATCACGCCCCAGGCCATGTCGGTCATCGCACCTTCGCAGAAGTCCATCGCACGCGCGCCGTCACGTGCGAGCTCTCCATCGATCGCAAGTTGGGAGTCACACGTGATCCCTTCGTCGACAAGCCCGTTGCAATTGTCATCACAGCCGTTGTCGGCGAGTTCGGCCGTGGCGTCGGTACAGGGCTGACACCCGCCGACGGCCCCGGCGGTTCCTCCGGTCCCAGGGGTGCCAGCGGTGCCGGTGCCTCCTGTAGCTGGTGCCCCACTATCGCTGCAGCCGGCCAAGAAGATGAAAACCAGGGGCAACAGCGTTGCCGGCCAGGAATGGTTTCCAGCGCGTTTCGAGAAGGCCATGCCGCATGCTAGCGACGATCCACGCAATCGCAATGGAGCCAGTGACGTGAGACAAACCCTCTTCCGCTTCGCCCCAGGACTTGGTAATCATGGCCCCGCGGCGAGGGTCCGCATGCAAGGAGACGAGACATGGCGAAACAGATTTGGCTACCGATTCTGATGGTGCTGGCGTTGGGAGCTTTCGGCTGCAGCGACGATTCGGGAGGTGGCGGTGGCGATGGCGGAACCGCGGGAACTCCAAGCGGAGGCGACGGATGCACCGCCCTCTGCAACAGCCCGTGCACAGGCGTCGTGCCAGGCACACCTAGTGGCGACATCGCAAGCTGTGTGGATGAGTGTGAACAGGTGGCCATCTTCGAAGACTGCGATTCCGAGATCGTCGACCTACTCAGTTGCGTAGAAGCGCAGGACTGCGACGAAAACGCCGTCTGTACCAGTGAGGCCATCGCGTTCGGTCAATGCTTCGGAGTCGACTTCTAGCGAGCCACCGGCGCGTCGCCTAGAAAGTCGTACATGCGACGGTTGGTCTTGACTTCCGCGTGTGCCGTGAGCGACATGGGGTTCGGCGTCGCCGGTGCGAAGTTGCATGAATCCGATCCCGTAGCCTTCGACGGCCAGGTGCCACGCAAGCACCTGGTCGTCGGTGTGTACGGACCCTAGAAAGAGTACCCGTAGGCAATGCTCGCGACGTTGACTCGCAAGTCGTTGGTGCGCGTGTAGCGGTTGAAGAACACGTCGATGTCGTGTTGGTTGGGGCGGCCCGGCGGTGTGATGTGAAACAAGAGTTTGACGCCCCACTCATGCGCCCAAAACTGCGCGAGATCTGAATCGGATGTCCGTGGCGCACTGGGATCGATGTCAAACACGCCAAGGTTGGTCGTCCAAAAGAAGACGTGGGTCTGATGGTGGAGTCGGTAGTGCGCACTGATGAGCGCCCGGTCCTTGATGTTTTGGTAGACTTCACCGAGAAGCGTGTGCGCCCGCACCTCGTAGTCGTCGAAGTAGAATCGGTAGCTCAGCCGTAGGGTCGAACTCGTTCTTGGCAGGTAGTGGGTGAGTAGACCCGAAACGGTTTGCCGCAAACGGGTCCCCGGGAACCGCTCTTGAATCCGGGCGAGACACTCGGTCACGTCTTCATTGCAGAAGATGGGGACCGAGTTCCAAGGCGTCAGCAGGGCGCCCTTCTGCCACGTCGCCCCGTATCCAGCCTTGAAGAGGGTCGTCGCATTCAGAATCTGGGACATCTCGACGTTGCCGCTGAATGATCCTCGAGTGTCGAACGTGTCCCCCGGCGGAAAGATGCCGCCCGGCCAAGGGCCGTACGCGCGAAACCAGTCGAACGAGCCGTCGAGTCGAACCGCGACGGTCGCGTTGTCCTGCGCAAGATCGCGAATGTAGTTCACGCCGCCAAACACCGAATAGAACCACTCTTCGGCGTGTCCCCCGTACGTGACTTTGACGACGTCGTCGGCTGTCGCCTGTACGCGTGAATCGATGTGAAGCGTGACCGCTTCATTGACCCGTGACGCCGACGTCAACACATCGACGGAGTCAGTGGAGGCGGACGTGATCACATCGATTGGGAGGCTCACTGTATGCTCGACCCGGCTGTTCTGGCGGGCGCGGATGTAGAACATGGGCTCATACACCGATAGGGCCTCGGAGCCTTTCGGGCCCGGCCCCGCCTGGGACTGATACCCGTTTCCGTTCTGGTCGTAGTAGACGAAACGAAACCGCGCCTCCTCGACGCGCCACGTGTCTTCGTCCGCAACCTCGATGGTGTCCTCGATTGAGTCGTCGGCCCCCCCGTGCGCACTCGTGCACAGGGCCATGAGACACAGGGGCAGCAACGCCGACCGCATGACCCGCAAGCCGGAGAGACTAGTTCGTGCAGCCACAGCCGCCCCCAGCCGGTGACCAGATGCCGCCACTGGTGGCCTCCCGTGCCTTGTGCAGCTGTGCGGATGCGCGGGCCTCGAGCGGATCAACCACGGGCTGCATCGTGGGGTCGCTTAGGTAGCCACGTTCATAGGCCGAGACTCGAACGCAACCCGCGACCCCCAGAAGTAAGCAGAACACGAGTAAACAGAACAAGAGTGCGCTTCGCATGCAGTCCCTCAGTGTGCGTTGTCAGTTTTCGGAGACGGCGAGGACGAGCTTGCCTAGCTTGTCGCCGGAGAACAGCCTGAGCATCGCGGATGGAAAGTGTTCGATCCCATCGATGACGTGCTCTTTGGTCTTGAGTTTGCCCTCCGCCATCCAACCAGCGATCTCGACCGCCGCCTTGCCGCACTCGCGTGCGTAATCGAACACGACGAACCCTTCCATTCGTGCCCGCGCGCTCAATAGGGCAATGTAGTTGCGAGGCCCGACGAACTTATCGTTGTTGTATTGGCTAATCGCGCCGGAAATCACCACGCGTGCATGCATCGCAAGCCTCGCCAACACTGCGTCGAGAATCTCGCCTCCTACATTGTCGAAGTAGATGTCGACGCGATCGGGGCAAAGCTCCTTGAGGCGCGCACGCACGTTCTCGTTCCGGTAGTCGATCGCCCCATCGAACCCGAGCTCGTCGAGTAGGTACGCACACTTGTCGGGGCCCCCGGCGATCCCGATGACGCGGCAACCTTTGATCTTCGCGATCTGACCCGTTGCGCTGCCAACCGCACCCGCAGCGCCGGACACGACCACGGTCTGCCCAGGCTGGGGTTTTCCGATATCGAGGAGCCCGAAGTAAGCCGTCATCCCGGGCCAGCCAAGGACTCCGAGATAGCGCTCGAGTGGCGCCAGCGACGGGTCGATCTTCTGGAGTTCTTTCGGACGTGCGACCGCATACTGCTGAACTCCCAGTACCCCGGACACCGCCTCACCCTCGGCAAGCTCTGGGGCATTCGACTTCACGACGACCCCGACAGTGCCCGCCCTCATCACGTCACCAACCTTGACGTCTTCGATGTACGTCCGCCCTTCGTTCATCCAAGAGCGCATTGCCGGGTCGAGCGATACGTGCGTGATCCTGACCAACACCTCGCCTTCCGCGGGCTCGGGGACCACGGCTTCTTCAAATGCCCAGTCCGAATCCTTGGGAAGACCCTGCGGGCGTGCAGCTAGCTTCACTTGCTTGTTGATCATCTCGCGTCCTCGTCAATTTCGTCGGATTGGGGCTACGCCTCGGACCATACGCGCGAGCCCGGAATCCATTTCGCATGAAAGCCGACCGGAACGCGTGATGGGAGTCGGACGCGCGCGATGGGGCCCCGGTCGATTTGGGTCGCATCAAACACCCATGCTTCAGATCGACCCTCCCGATGCGTCATGATGTTTACGACGTACCCCTCGTCTTCGCGTTGCGCGCCAGACTTGGACGCGAACGGGGACTCACTTCCGTACCATCCCTCCGGGTATTCATAGCGAACACAACTGCCATCCTCGTGGTCGTACTTCACGAGTGCGCGGAACTCTACCGTGATCATGTCTTCGGGGAGATGCTGTTGATACGAAAATCGAGTTTTGTCTCCGTAGCGTTCGGTATCAGGCAGTGGGAACTCCACGTTGAGGTCATCGAGCTGTACCTCATCGCACTGACCCGTCCGGAGGTTCATCCGCCAACGACGGAGATGCGCGCGCACCCGAAGATAGGCCAGCATCGAGGCAAGCGGCCCTTCGCCTGGGTCGCGGGCGATCGTGGGATCGGGCTCGAAGCAGCCATCCATGATGATCCAATCGTCCTCTTCCCACGCGTTCACCATGTGCAGCACGTAGCCCGGCTCGAAGTCGAACCATCGGATTGTGTCCCCACCGCCCCGACGCGGGATCACGCCGAACCGCGTCGGCAGATCGCGATGAAAACGAGCCACACGATACCCGTGCGCACGCATGATCTCCGGATCGTGAAAGAACGGAAAATCATGGAGAATCGTGTAGTTTCGCGTGATCGTGAGATCGTGGGGCGCGCGCGCGCCGGGAAGATCGATCGGCACTTGGTGGACCAACGTACCGTCTCGATCGCAGACCCCGTAGGTCATGAACGGCGGCTCGAAATCGGAGAGCGTGAACCAGACCAACTCCCCTGTTCGCTCGTCGACCTTCGGGTGGGCCGACACGGTGGTGTCTCGGAGCCCGCCGAACGTCTCGACCCCCCGCGGCTCGAGCGTGAGCGGATCCAGTCGATGAGGCTCGCCGCAAAGATACCAAAGCGCCAGCAGCTCTCCATGGTGCCAGATCACATCCGTATTCGCGGTGTCTTTGGTGCGAAAACCCTGCGCCTCACGAAATGGCCCCATCACCCCCGGCCACAACGCCTCGCCACGCTCGGTCTCTTCACGAAGCGCCGCCGTGGGGATCAAGCGGCTGCGATACGATGCCTTGCCGTCACGAAAGTAGACCGCGTGAACCATCCCATCGCCGTCGAACCAATGGTACAGATTCGGAGGCGCGAACACTGAATTGGGGCCGTTGCGTACGTACGCCCCGAACAGGTCGGTCGGTAGCTCTCCAGCGACCTCGAGGTCGAATGCCGAGCTTTCGTGGATCGTCGGAGCGTAGATTCCGTGAAGGTAGGGATTGTCGACGTTCGAGGCCCAGCGGGGCGTGTCCGGGTTCACCGCACGAGGGTACCGCGAGATAGGGCCGTTGACTATCGCGAACCGCAGCGGGACACCGCGCTAGAAGAGCTGTCCGGGGACGAAGGGGTGCGTGCTCGACAAGCCACCGTCGACGACAAGCGCTTGGCCATTGACGTAACTACTATCGTCTGTTGCGAGGAACAGCGCTGCCGCTGCAATCTCGGCTGAATCGCCCGCACGGCGTTGGGGATTGAGCTGCCCTATCTTGCCTTCCTTGCCAACGGCTCTGGCCCCATCGAAAAGGATCTGCGTCATCCCCGTCTCGATCAAGCCAGGGCAGATCGCGTTGATTCGAATGCCCGAACCGGCCAGTTGATTGGCGCTGGTTTTCACCAAATTGATCACAGCCGCTTTGCTTGCGCTGTAGGGTGCCGGGCCCGCGCCTGATCGAAGGCCCGCGACCGAGGCTGTGCAGATGATCGACCCACCCCCGGCGTCCTTCATCACACGGGCTGCACCGTGAATCGCAATGAACGCACCGATGAGATTGACCTCGAGGACCTTCCGAAAATTGTCGACGGATACATCCGCCAGCGATACGGGATCGCCCAAGATGCCCGCGTTCGCGAACATCACATCGAGGCCGCCGTGTTCGGAGACGCACCGATCGATCACCTCCGTCATCGCCCGTTCGTCTGCGGCGTTCGCGGCCACGACATCGCAATGCCCCCCGGCGGTCTCGACGAGTGATGCCGTTTTGGCCAAGGCCTCTGCATTCAGATCGACAGCCACCACCGCGGCGCCTTCATCGATGAAACGAAGTACGCTTGCGCGCCCGATGCCGCTTGCCGCACCGGTGATGATGGCGCGTTTGCCGGCGAGACGGCCGCCCATCAGCGCTGGCCTTCGGCGCGCATCGCTTGCTTCTTGAACTCGATGCGCGCGACCGTCCGCCTGTGCACCTCATCGGGGCCGTCAGCCAATCGCAGCGTGCGACTGTTGGCCCAATCCCGAGCGAGACCAAAATCGGTGGTGACCCCGCCGCCGCCGTGCGCTTGCACCGCATCGTCGAGGACCTTGAGCGCCATGATCGGCGCTTTGACCTTGATCATCGCGATCTCGGCCTTGGCGGCTTTGTTACCGACTTTGTCCATCATGTCAGCCGCCTTGAGCGTGAGAAGGCGGGCACACTCGATGTCGATGCGGGCGTCGGCCACGCGCTCTTCCCACACGGAATGCTCGTAGATCTTCTTGCCGAACGCTTCGCGGCTCGTCAATCGGGCGCACATTCGCTCGAGGGCGCGCTCGGCGACTCCGATCAACCGCATGCAGTGGTGGATGCGACCTGGGCCAAGGCGTCCCTGGGCGATCTCGAAGCCTCGACCTTCGCCGAGGAGCATGTTCGCTACCGGGACGCGCACATCGTCGAAGAGTACTTCGCCATGACCGTGCGGCGCATCGTCGAAGCCGTACACGGGTAGGTACCGTTCGACCGTCACGCCCTTCGCATCCCGCGGGACGAGAATCATGCTCTGCTGTAGGTGGGTCGAGGCATTCGGATCAGTCTTACCCATGACGATCATGATCGTGCAGCGCTTGTCCATGATCCCGGACGTCCACCACTTGCGCCCGTTGACCACGTACTCGTCGCCGTCGCGTCGGATCTCAGTACTGATGTTCGTCGCGTCGGACGAAGCGACGGCCGGCTCCGTCATTGCAAAGGCCGATCGAATACGACCCTCGAGGAGTGGCTCGAGCCATTCTTTCTTTTGTGCCGCCGTCCCGTAGCGCTCGAGCACCTCCATGTTGCCGGTGTCGGGCGCGGCACAGTTGAATACCTCGGGCGCGAAGAGGACACGTCCCATGATTTCGCACAACGGCGCATATTCGAGATTGGTCAGCCCGGCACCGAGTTCGCTCTCTGGCAGGAACAAGTTCCAAAGGCCCGCCTCTTTGGCTTTGACCTTCAGTTCCTCGATCAGGGGCGGCGTGGCCCAGCGATCGGGGAGCGCTGCGTGCTGCTCGTGCACCGCACCTTCGTTCGGGTAGATGTGGGTGTCCATGAAATCCTGAACGCGGTCGATCAGGCTCTGGGTCTTGTCGGTATAGGTGAAATCCATGGCTGCCCGGGATACTGGCATAGGACGCACACGCAACACACCTGCATCGGCGCAGGGGGCCCCCTATAAGACGACCACCATCTTCCCGTTCGCGCGGTTCTCGTCCATCGCGCGGTGAGCCAGTATCCAGGCTCGCATGACAGTCTCCCCTTCAGAGCCAGCGCGCGATCCGCGGCGCCAGAAAACCGGCTCCGATTGCGGCTTCGAACAGAACCCCGCCCATGTTCTTGGGCGTCCAGATGCGGTCGATGAAGAGCGATAGAAAGCGGGCGGCGGCGGCACCGCACCACGCGACGCCGACCGTCATGAAGACCAGCGGCTCCCGCATCGTGAGGGCCATGACGCCGAGTGCCAGAAAGAAACCGCCATAGGTGGCGCGGATCTCGGAGATCCCCTCGCGCGCGCTCGCTTTCACACCCGTGAGACGCTGTGCGCCATTCGGGTTGAGCAGGCCCAGCGCACCGAGCGCGATCGTGATGCCTGCGGCGATCAGAGGCAGCTGCGGAATGAGTTCTTTCATCGGTCAGCGGACGATCTCGGCAATCGCATGGTGAGTCAAGAGAATGGCCCGGTTCAGCGCACCCTGGCCAACGCCTCGGTGTGCATCATCGCGAGGTAGCCATCGGGCTGGTCTCGCCACCACGCCCACGCAGCCGAGATCTCGCGAAGCTCCTCGATCGTCGAGAGCCCATAGTCGACTGCTTGGGCAGCGAACGAGGACTCGGTCGCGCGCACGACCCATCCGTCGCCCCAGAACTCGCGTCCTGCCTGATCACCGTAAGACCACGACGACGTACTGATGGTCACATCGTCGAACCCGGCGCGTTGACACCAGGAAAGAAGGTACCGCCCTGCATTGGCTTCGGCATCGTTTGCCGACGTCACCGCGTGATAGAGTTCGAGCCAGCGCGTGAGCTTCGGATGGGGCGGGTGCCACGCGAACGTCGCATAATCGACATCGCGCACCGCAACCAACCCGCCTCGAACGGTGACCCTCCTCATCTCGCGCAACGCGGCGACCGGATCGGTGAGATGCTGGAGGACCTGGTGCGCGAAGACGACGTCGAAGGTCGCATCCTCGAAGTCGAGCTCATACACAGACCCGGTCTCGATCTTCACGTTCGTCAGCGACGCGTCCTGCACGGCCTGACGGGCAACGTCGACGATCGACTCGGCCACATCGAGACCGACGACGCGCCCCGGGGCCACGCGTCGAGCGAGGTCGACAGTGATCGAACCGGGGCCACAGCCTACATCGAGCAAACTCTGCCCAGAGCTCAGGTAGGGAAGAAGAAACGCGGCGCTGTCTTCGGCGGTTCGGTTGCCGTGATGCGCGACCACGGAACGATGATGGCCGTGAGTATAGGTATCCTTCACGTGATGCTCTGGACGGAGTATACGCTAGCGTGTTCGACGCTCACTTCCATATCATCGACCACCGTTTTCCACTGGTTCCAAACCAAGGGTATACGCCGCCGGCATTCGATGTGTCGGCCTATCGACGCGCCACCCAAGATCTCGGAATATCCGGGGGTGCCCTGGTCTCCGGGTCGTTCCAAGCCTTCGATCAGAGCTATCTCGTCGACGCGCTCGAGAAGCTCGGCGATGGTTTCGTGGGGGTGACCCAGCTCCCCGAGACCGTGGCGGACGACGAGCTCGTTCGATTGGATCGCGCCGGGGTGCGCGCGGTTCGGTTCAACCTAAGGCGCGGCGGTTCCGCGGGAGTGGCCCACCTCGAGGCCATTGCAAGACGAGTCGACGAAGTGGTCGGGTGGCACGTGGAGCTCTACGTCGATGCGCGAACGTTACCCGAACTCGAACCATGCCTTCGTCGTCTGCCGCGAGTCGGGATTGATCATCTCGGCCTGACCGCAGACGGGTTGCCGGCGCTCCGAAGACACATCGAGCGTGGCGGCTTCGTCAAGGCCACGGGATTCGGGCGTCTTGATTTCGATCCGCGTGGGGGCTTGCGAGATCTCGTCGCCGCGGGCCCCGAGTCCGTCGTCTTCGGAACCGACCTTCCCTCGACACGTGCGCCACGACCCTTCTCGCTCGCCGACGTCGAGTTGGTACGCGAGACGCTCGACCCAAGCGATGCAGAACGCGTGTTTCGCACCAACGCGGAACGAATCTACCTAGCGAGGACGTAACGCCTTGCCTTTCCACGCGGCTCGGCTTCCAATAGGGCATGGTCGCGCGGCGCCTCACACGATTGACCCTCATCGCGATCGTGACGGCGTTCACACTCTGGTGGTTCGAGAGCGCTCCGCCGGATCACCTCCGAGTCGGGCCTTCCGTTGATTTCGGGGATACCCCGGAGGCGATCTCAATTGTGGAGGCGAAGCCGGGTGCGATCGATGCGTTGCTCGAGCGAATCGACTCGGAGGCACCCGGACACGACGACATCGTCCTTCGAGAAGACGACGGGGAGGCGTTCGTATCGGGCATGGACGGGTGGATCTGGCGCATCCCACTCGATGGAGGGGCAGCCGAAGCGTTTGCGGAGGTACCGCTACTGCCATCCGGAATGCGCGCGGCACCCGACGACCGGGATGTCATCTACTTCTGCGCGTCTCGTCTCCACGGCGCCACCCACGACCCTACCGAACGGGTTGGCCTCTATCGCCTCACGCAATCGACACGGGAGATCACACCGGTTGTCACGGACGTCCCAGCGACTCCTGCGATTCCGACCGTGAATCGAAAGGTCTACGCTGACGACGACCCGAGCGCACCCACCTGGTCGCCCACGGACAGTGCCAGCGAGTCGAGGCCACTCGCCTTCTGCAACGACCTCGAAGTCAGCCTGGATGGGCAGCGAATCTACTTCACGGAGCCAATCGCGTACGAGGGCGCTTCCATGGGCGGCGGCGCTGTCGGAGAAGCGATCACGCTGGGCGACAACGGCCGGCTCTGGCGACACGACCTCGATACGCAGGAGACCAGGCTCGTGGCCGACGGGTTTCATTTCATCGACGGTGTCTTGGTCGATCCTCATCCGGGAAGTGCGCGCGAAGTCTCGGTCATCGTCACACAGACGCCGGGATTCGCGATTACGAGATTCTTCCTCGCAGGACCGCGCAAAGGAGACGCGGAGCCAGTTTGGACGTCGCTTCCGGGAATGCCCGACGGAATGGACCGCGATGCGCAAGGTCGGGTCTGGGTCGGTCTCTACCGCAAGCGTTCTTCCTTCCTGACATGGGCGCACGCCAACCCGTGGATCAAGCCGTTGATGCTGCGTCTTCCCCTCGAGCTACTACCAGTGCCCAAGGAGACCGGGGTTCTAGGCCTGAGCGCCGATGGGTCGACACCGCTCTATTATGCGATGTACGAAGGGCCTCTGCTCGGAGACGCGGCCGTCGTGGTTCCGGGGCGCGACCATCTATACATCGCAAATTTCGATCGAGAGCAGCGGGGCATCACGCGGATGCCGTATCCGCCGCTTCCCTGACAGACGAGGAGCAGACGATGGCCCAAAGAGAAATTGCGTTGATCACCGGTGCCTCCATGGGCATTGGAAAGGAGCTGGCGGTGTTGTTCGCGGCGGATGGTCGAGACCTCGTGCTCGTCGCCCGAAGCGAGGACAAGCTACGCGCCGTCGCGGCTGACCTCGAGGCCGCGCATGGAATCACCGCCCACGTCGTTCCGGCGGACCTCAGCGACCCGGCCAGTCCATCGAGGATCTTCGGCGCGCTCGCGGAAAAGGGCATCGAACTCGACTACCTCGTCAACAACGCGGGCTTCGGCGCGACCGGCCCGTTCGCCGAGCTGTCGCTCGAGTTTCAGCGGGACATGCTTCGGGTCAACATCGAAGCGCTCGTCGCGCTCACCCACCTGGCACTTCAGGGAATGCTTCGACGCGGCAAAGGGCGCATCCTCAACATCGCGTCGTCGGCGGGCTTTCAGCCGGGGCCGCTCATGTCGGTCTACTACGCGAGCAAGTCTTTCGTGATTCTCTTTTCGGAGGGTGTTGCCGAAGAGGTTCGTGGTACGGGTGTCACGGTGACCGCGCACTGCCCAGGGGCCACTGCGACCAACTTCGCCGAGTCGGCAGGCAATGCCAAGAGCATGCTCTTCAAGCTCGGCGCCGCGTCAGCCCCGAAAGTCGCGAGGCACGGCTATCGGGCGATGATGGCGGGTCGCGTGGTCGCCATCGAGGGCCTGATCAACAAGATCGCGGCGTTCAGCAATCGGTTCAGCCCACGTGCGGTGGTGCGCAAGATCACGCGTTGGCTGAATCAGACGTGACCCGCCGGCGCACGCGACCCGATACTTCGGGAGCTCCGGGGTACATCACCCCTGATGGGTATCGTCGCTTCGAGGAAGAGGCCGACCGGCTTTGGAACGTAGACCGGCCGAAGATGGCCAAGGCCGTCCAGGTCGCTGCTGCGGAGGGTGATCGATCGGAGAACGCCGAGTACCAGTACAGCAAACAGCGCTTGGCTGCGATCGATCGACGACTCCGCTTCTTGGGACAGCGGCTCAAGGTACTGACCATCGTGGACGAGAAGCCGCCGGACGACGGAAGGGTGTACTTCGGCAGCTGGGTGACCATCGAAGACGACCATGGCACCTCGCAAACCTACCGAATCGTGGGGCCGGACGAAACCGACGCCAAACGGGGGTGGATCAGCATGGACTCGCCGATTGGCCGATCCTTGCTGTCGCGAGAAGTAGGCGATGAAGTGACTGTCAACCGACCCAAAGGCGAGGTCACCTGCGAAATCGTCGATGTCCGAAACACGGAGCCGCAAGCCTGAACGATCCGCGAGCAAGCCGTGATACATTCGGCGGTGGTCCTTTCATGTCGCAACTACTTTCCCTGCTCGTCGCTCTCACGACGTTGATCGTCACCGGATGTGTAAAGACTGACCAAGAGCGAGCGGTCGCCGATGGGGCGACGCCGCTGACGAAACAGGAAGTGCTCAGCGAGTGGGTCGGCAACACGCAGGTGGGCGTCATCCATCAGTACAGCATCGAGTTCGCGGTGTACTACAGCCCCGATGGACGCCTCAGCGGCGCGATAAGCGGACCTGTTCGAGACACCGCGCGTGGAACCTGGCGGGTCACCGAAGACGGCCAAGTGTGCAACGAATGGAACAAGGAGACCTGGAAGACCGATCCAAGCTGCCACGTGTACTTCCGTCACGGGGATGAGCTCGAGGTGTTCCTGCCTAAGGGGGGCGTGGCCTCAGTCTCCAGAATCACACCGGGCAACTCGAAACGACTCGAGTTGCGGAGCGATTTCGAGGTCGCGCAGGCGGCAGGCGGTCTCGAGAGGATCGCAGTCACGACGCTGAGGGAGCAGATTCCGGGGAACACCCTCAGCGGCAAGCTCAACGGCCTGGGAGACGCAAACTATCACGCGTTCTACAGTAAACAGGGAAAGGTCGCAGGCACGATACCCTCTGCTTCCGAACGAGACACAGGCGTGTACCGGATCACAGACGACGGAGAGGTCTGCGTCACCTGGACACGCTGGCTCGCGCACGAAGAGCATTGCGGCCCTTGGTACCAGGACGGCGACGCGATCAAGGTGTTCGACGCGGCGGGCAACCTCGCGCTGACAGTGACGGTCCGCGAGGGCAATCCCGAGAAGATCTAGAAGACTGGCATGAACGACCCGCAGCGGGAACAGCTCACCCTCGGGACTCGCCTCGCATTCAGCATGCAGGGTTTCGTCGGGGCCGCGATGGCCGTGTTGGCGGCGGTCTACATGGGAAAGTTCTACGTGGACGTCGTGCTCTTTCCGGCTGGGTTGTTCGCACTCGCAATCGCTTCGGGGCGCGCAATCGACGCGATCACCGATCCCGCGATGGGGTACATCAGCGATCACACGCGATCGCGCTGGGGTCGCCGCAAGCCCTGGATTCTCCTCGGAGTCTTGGGCAATGCGGTCGCGTTCTACCTCATGATGACGCCGAGTGTCGGGCTTTCGACCCGGGGCGTGATGTGGTGGTTTCTGACTGCCTACGTGGCCAGTTTCCTCTTCGTCACTGCGGTCGCGGTACCACGAACGGCACTCGCCGCGGAGCTCACGCTCGACGGTGGGCAGCGCGCGCAGCTCTTCGGCACACTCGCGTTCTTCGTAGGGCTGGGCACGATCGTTGGGGCGGTTGCGCCGGTCCTGATCGGCACCCCCCCACCCGGGGCGAGGAGCTCGACCCTCTTCTTGGGTCTCACGAACGACCCCCGCTACAAGATGCAGCTGCAAGCCGCCGCGTACGTCGTCGGGTACTTGGTGTTGAACGCCTGGTTCTTGATCAAGATACGTGAGCGGAAGGAATTCGCCGGCCGCGGGGAGACTCCCTTCGTGCCCGGCGTGCGTCGCGCGCTTCGCAATCGACCGTTTCGAATCATGTTCGTGTCCCACATCGTGACCGCAATCCCGGTTGCGATTCCTGCGATGCTCATGCCGTTCTTCGTCCAGTACGTGCTCAAAGCGTCGCCGTTTTGGACCGCGGCACTGATCGTCGCATACCTGACTTCGGGCGTGGTATTTCTTCCGGTATGGATGAAACTCGTCACGCGTGTCGGCAAGCTTCGCGTGTGGCTGATCAACGCTTTCATTGGCGTCACAGGTGGTCTTTCGCTCTTCTTCGTGGGGGAAGGCGATCAGGTCACGGTGCTGTTCATCGAGATCTACGTGGGGATGCAGTCTCAGGTGTGGCTCTTCCTCGGCGGCGCCATGCATGCAGACGTCATCGACTACGACGAGCTTCGCACGGGGAAGCGGCGTGAGGCCCAGTTCAGCTCACTCTGGTCGATCATCCCGAAGTTCGCGCTCATTCCGGGCGCGGCGATCCCTCTCGCGGTCCTCGGTGGTGTGGGATACGTCCCCAACCAAGATCAGAGCCCTACCGTCCTGCTGACGATGCGGGTGTTGTTCTCGCTGGTACCCGCCGCATTGAACGCCATCGGCGCCGCGATCATGTGGTGGTACCCGCTTAGCGAACACAATCACCTCAAGATTCGAGCGGGAGTCGCGCGGCACGCGGCAGGCCTTCCGGCGGTAGACCCGATCACAGCGATCTCGCTTCCACCCGCGAGCAACCGCTCCGTCGACGAAGACGTCGGGTGGTTCCTGGACTTCTTCTCCACACGCGAGCTCACTCGCTATGCGCGCAGCGGCGCGTCGCCAAAAGTGAGCGCCCTCTCTCAGACACTGTGCTTCGGTGCTGCGAGCTTTGGCTTCGCGGGATTGGCAGCGTCGCAGGTCGAGGGCTTTGACCGTGATCCCGGCGCGCTTCCGACCCTCGCCATCGTGGCCGCGGGGTTGTGCCTCACCGGTGCGCTGTTTCACGGGATGCGAATTCGACCTGCCCTAAGATTCGAGGCATCCCCGGTGGATCCCGGCGTCGTCGAACGGCATCTGGCTACCCCGCACGAGTAGAGCGTATCTCAATCGGCCATCTCGGGGCATCAAGGCGATTGGGGAACGCCTGGGGGCGTCTTTCTCGTTGATCGAGTCAATTGAGCGGCAGGGTCAGCAGCGGACCGGCTCCGGCGACATTCCCGGATTGGAGCTGGAAAAGCTGGTCGAGGAGATTGAACGTCGACTTGGAGTTGAGGTCTGAGTCGTCGATGTAGAACCACGATCCGCGGTACTGAACGCTGATGAACGCATTGTCTGGCTCGGTCGCACTCGAGGCTACACGAAAGATCTCCTTGGTGATCACCGGCCAGTCGAACTCGCTGCCGTCACGATGTCGAGTCAGCGTGACTCGGCCGCCTTTGACGTCCTTCTGCGGAGGCTCGACCGCCTGAGACAAGTAGTTCATCACGCCGATGAGAGCGCGCGGAGAGATGCCGATCTCCCGAGGCGAGTGGTGGGTTGGATTGCTGGTGAGATAGAACTCGTCGAGGTCCGGGCGCAGATCGAGAATCTCTTTGAGACGTGCAGCCTGTGTCGCGACCTCGGGGACGTCCCGGATGCGAAGACTCAGGAGGAACTGAGAACCGACCCTACCCAGGGGCGTGGTTTCGAGCTCTTCGTCGGGGCGGACGCGACGGTAACGGAGGTCCAGCGCCTCGGCGCGGCGTAGGTCTTCGAGGAGGCGGGCGACTTCGGCGAATTCTTCGTAGTCGGGTGCGAGATCAGGCGTCGGTCCGGCCGCTGTGGGTGCGTTCCATACGTCGTTGATTCGTTGCACGCAGCAACGCATCAAGCGGTCGAACCTCCAGCCAGAGTTGCTGAGGAGCACGATGGCTCCCATGGGCACGGGGGAGAGGAGGCGGCTGACGAAAGTCTGGCCCTTCAACGGTGTATAGGTGATGGTGGGACGCTCCTCGTAAGACACCGAGCCCCCCAGACTGCCCGCGGCTGTACCCCCGGAGTCGCCTCCGAGCCCGCCCACCGCGGCCGAGCTGCCAAGGCCAAGCACGTACTGTGTCGCGATGCTGGAGACTTCGATGAAGTACGGCGTATCCCGGTAGCGCAGGCGAACGAGATTGGTCAGCAGTTGCTCGTTTCGCGTGTCCACGATCGCACTGTTGTAGTTGAAGCGCGAATTGCGAATTGACTTGGGACCGACGTTCGTACAGCTGGCGAGCGTCGAACTTGCCAGAAGGAACAGCGCCAATGTGTTGGCGATGCGGCTCGGATTCAAAGGATGAACTCTTCCCATGACACCTCTCGGCCGGAGTGATGTCACGAAGGTGTCGTTGCGCGCAACCGTTGGCAGCGAACCCGAACTCAGGCTAACCTCCGCCGCATCGAACGCCCTAGGAAAACGAACCAACGCGTCCTAGACGGGGGCCTGAGCGGATGTTTCCTGCTAGCCGGCCTGATCTCGATCGCCACGTTGGCGACGCCGGCTGCGAGTCGCGCCGACGGTGCCAGTGACCTTCAGAAGTATCCCCTCGATCCGCCCGATATTTCCTCACCGGAGGCCACGCTCAACACGTTTCTGGCGGAGGCCGGGGCTGCCGTTCGCGCCTATTACGTAGGTGACACAGAGGAGTTGGCGGCACGAGCGGACCGCGCGTTTCAGACTCTCGACATCGACCGGCCGAAGAATGACGCGGAGTTCGTCAAGTCTGCCGAGTCCGCTCTCTATCTATTGGAGATTTTGAGCCGTATTCCACTGCCGCCACCGAGTCGGATCCCGGGGCCCGATTTGGAACCGGCGGAAGACCTCAAGCATTGGACGGTTCCCCACACTGAGCTTCGGTTGCGGCGAGTCGACACCGAGAGTGGTGACCTCATCGGCTACCGCTTCTCCGCCGACACGATCGCACGGCTGACGGAGTTCTACCAACGCGCGAAAGACCTCCCCGTGCAGCCACAGATGGCAAAGTACGAGGGGGTCGCCGAACGATTCCGTCTTCGTCCAGGCTTCACCGCGCCGGACTTCGTCCAGAACATCGTGCAAGATCTGCCACCTGGGTGGTTCGGGATGTTCGGTGGCGAGCCTTGGTGGAAATGGATCGCCCTGGCCCTGACCGTGATCGGCGCCTTTCTCCTTTTCCTTGCGATCTACCGTCTTGCGACTCTGTTCGATCGACGCTCGAGGTTGCATGGCTGGATCCGACCCCTTCTCGCGGTCGTCGTGGTGGGGTTGTTCGGGTTCGCGCGAGAAGTCGCGGTCGATTGGATTCGTCTCACGGGGTTCGAGCGCGAGATCGTCATCGGGGCGTTTTCGATCTTCATGCACTTGGCGGTGATCTGGCTCGTGTTCCTGATCGCCGCGGGAATCGCAAACGCGGTCATACGGGTGCGCGATATGGGCGTCTATGCCCTCGACGCGCAACTGGTGCACTTGGTCTCCAAGCTCGCCGCGGTCGCGTTGTCGCTCTACGTGCTGGTCGACCTGGCCGAAAGCCTCGGCATTCCCGTCGCACCTGTTCTGGCCGGATTGGGGGTCGGTGGGTTGGCGGTGGCACTCGCGGTTCGTCCGACACTAGAGAACATCGTGGGTGGGTTCGTCCTGTTCGCGGACGCGCCGGTGCGTGTGGGTGAGTTCTGCCGATTCGGTGACAAGCTTGGGACCATCGAGGCCATCGGTCTGCGCTCGGTGCGCATTCGCGGCCTCGACCGTACCGTGATCACCGTTCCCAACGCCGAGTTTAGCCAGCTTCAGCTGGTCAACTTCACGCGTCGCGATGCGATCCTGCTGCACACGACACTTCAGTTACGATACGAGACCACCCCAGACCAACTACGTTTGGTCCTCACGAAGCTCCGCGAGCTCTTGCTTATGCATCCGAGGGTGTCGTCCGATCCGGCGCGGGTTCGTTTCGTTGGATACGGCGCCTCTTCGCTCGACATCGAGATCTTCGCATTCGTTCAGACCCGCGACTTCAACGAGTTCCTGGCGATCCAAGAAGATGTCAATCTTCGCATCAAAGACTTGGTCGAGTCATCAGGCAGCGGGTTCGCCTTCCCGTCACAGACCCTCTACGTGGAACAATCGGAGGGGCTCGATCCCGAGCTCACGAAAGCGGCGGAGGACGAAGTCGCACGCTGGCGGGAGGAGAACCAGCTCCCCTTTCCGAACCACGAAGAAAGCGTCCGCAGCGACCTTTCGGGGACGCTCGATTACCCGCCCAAGGGTTCGCCCAACACGTAGGCCGCGGTCCACGGTCGGCATGTGTCCCGAGGCGGCCTTTTCGACTATCCTGTTTCGCATGACTCGCCTGCTTGCCGTCGTTGTCGCAGGAGCATTCGCGCTGGGTTGCCAAGAGAAGGGCGATACCACGTGGATCGCTTCTGAGGAGGAGGACGATGCCGCGTACGACATCGCGCCGGACGCGCGCGACGCACCGGGCACCCTCCCCGCGCACGAGGACGACGAAGCTGTCGCTGCGCCAGCGGTGCAAACGAAGGACGGAGATCGAACACCGGGCTTGGAG
>JBATTM010000359.1:0-3598 GCA_049670545.1 Polyangiales bacterium | reverse complement strand
GTAATCGAGGGCGTCGACCTGCGGCTTGAGGCGATCGAGGAGTGCAGGAGCCGAGTCGTTCGTCGGGTCGGTCACCACCGTGAGGGTGCGCATTCGGTTTCGTCGCTCGACGACCTCGTCGGTCCATTCGGTGTCGAGCCCGGTGACCACGTTCGCCATCGGGATGTAACGCTGTGCGACGGGGCTCCAGATGGGAATCTGGCGAAGAGCGTCGATGTTGCGTCGATCCGGGTTCGGCCCGCGAAACTTCACGGGAATGACTTCGTCCCCCTCGCGGTACACACCAACGGTGGCTCCTTCGAACTCCGACTTGATCGCCTCGGCCACCATGTAGGTAGTGATACCGTGGGCATCCGCCTGCTCCTCAGAGAGACGCGGGTGAACGACCTTGACCCGCTCGTACCAACTCCCGCGCGACCCCTTCGTGTCCGGATCCGCACGGAAGATCTCGAGCACTTGCGCTTCCAGCTCGCGAAGTACATTCGGGTCAGGCCCGACCAGTCGGGCTTCGATCTTCCCGGGATTGCTCGGCCCGAGGTCAAACGTGCGACCGAAGGCAATCGCATCCGGAGCAAGCTCGGCAACGATGTCCTCGGCTCTGACGATATCCCGACTGAGCGTAGTGTAGTCGTCGATGTCGACCAGGAACTGCGCGTAACCACCGTGTTGCTTCTCAGGCGTGAAGGTCAGAATGAAACGCGTGGGGCCCTGCCCGATCGCCGTGGCGACCGCAGTCACGCCTTCCATGTCGGCAAGCTTCTTCTCGATCACCGATGCACGACGTTCGGTCTCGTCGATGTGCGTCCCAAGGGGCCAGAACACATCGACCCTGAACTTGGGAGTCGTTGAGGCGGGGAAGAACGCACGGCCGGTGAACCCGAACCCGTAGAGGGAAGTCGCAAACATCGCCAGCACGACGAGCACGGTGGCCCAGCGGTGATCGATGCACAGGCTGAGGAAGCGCTTGTACCCACGGTAGAACCCGTTGTCGAACGCGTCCTTCTTCTCACTACCCTTCGGCGCGTCTTTCGGGGGCTTGAGGAAGCGGATGCCAAGAAGCGGCGTGATCGTCATGGCCGTGACCCAACTGAGCGACAACGAGATCGCGATGACCGTGAACAGCGACCGGCAAAACTCACCGGTGCTGTCCGGAGACAAACCGATCGCTGCGAATGCCAAAATCGCAACCACTGTGGCGCCGAGCAGTGGCACGGCCGTCTGGCTCGATACTTCTTTCGCAGCCTTCTCGGGATCTTCGCCGTCGTTGATCCGTACGAGCATCCCGTCGATGATCACGATCGCGTTGTCGACGAGCATCCCGAGCGCGATGATCAACGCCCCGAGCGAAATGCGTTCGAGCGCCAACCCAGCCGGGCCCATGAAGATGAACGTCGTCGCGATCGTCAACACCAACACGAACCCTATGATCAGCCCGCTCCGAAGCCCCATGAAGATCAGCAACACGACGACGACGATCAACACGGCTTCGAGCAGATTGACGATGAAGCCGTCGATCGCTGTGGTGACCATGTCGGACTGCATGTAGATGACGCCGAGCTCCATCCCGAGCGGGGTCTGCGCTTCAAGCTCCGCGAGGCGGCTCTTGATGGCGTTGCCCATCGTGACCACGTTGCCACCAGTCTCGGTCGATACCCCGATGCCGATCGCGCGGTGCCCGTCGAAGTGCAGCTTGTTCTGCGCGGGTGCTTCGTACGAGCGATTGATCTCGGCGATGTCACGCAAGCGCACCTGAGACTGATCGCCCTTGCTGATCCACACATCGCCAAGCTCTTGCGCGGTGTGAATCAGCGAATCGGGCTGAATCTTGACGAACTCGTTCCCGACATTGACGAAACCGGCGTCGGTGACCACGCCTTCGGCCACCAATTGGTTGCTGATCTCATCGGGCGAGATCCCGATCTGCGAGAGGCGCTCACGGTCGAACTCGACGTACACGACCTCGTTGACGACGCCGAAGAGCTCCACCTTGGCGACATCTTGAACGAGCACGAGCTCGCGGCGCAGTAGCTTCGCGTAGTCGTAGAGCTCTCGATAGCTGTACTCATCTCCGTGAAGCGCGAGAAACACTCCATACACATCCGAGTAGTCGTCGACTACGAGGGAGGGCCCCGCGCCCGGGGGCAGTTGGGCTTGCGCGTCGCCTACCTTGCGGCGGAGTTCATCCCACACCTGGGGCAACGAAGAGCCGGGAACCGTCGAGCGCATCTCGACGGTGACGGTGGAGAGACCAGGGACATTGCGGGATTCGATCTTCTTGAGCTTGCCGAGTTTCTGGATCGCGAGCTCGATCTCGTCGCTGACTTCCTCCTCGACTTCGTACGCCGTGGCGCCCGGATACGGCGTGATCACCAGCGCTTCTTTGATTGTGAACTCCGGATCTTCGAGCCGCGGCAGCCCATTGAACGCTTTCAATCCGGCATAGAGCGCGACGAGCGTCAGGACCGTCACCAGCGTCCTGTTGCGCAGCGAGAAATCGGTGAGATTCATCTTCGAGTCTCGTCCGAGTGCTCCATCTCCGTCACCTCGAGGCCCTCAGTCAACAGGTGCACACCCGTCATCGCGATCGCCTCACCTCCCTCGAGGCCCTCGGTCACGACGATCTGATCACCTGTGACCTGCCCGACTTGCACGGCCTGCTTCGCAACGACCATCGGCTCGCCCTGCACGACCCAGACGAACGGCTCCTTGTCCGAACCGCCAATGACCGCTTGTGCCGGCACGAGGAAGTCCTCTTTCTCAGTGGTGGAGAGGCCGGTGAGCACGAGTTTCGCCGTCATGCCGGAAAGCACCCCGACATTGTCCGGCTTCTCCATCACGAACGTGGCACGGAAGGTTCGTGTGCTCGGGTCAGCCGCCGTGGCGAGCTCGGTGAGCCGAACCGGGAATCGCTCACCCGGGAGCGCCGACAGCTCGACCATCGGCTTGGCCTGCGCATTCCATCGGCCGAAGTCGAGCTCTTGGCGACGATTCGTGGCCAAGTCTCGTTCGGGCACATCGACGATGACCTCCATCACGGCCTCGTCCTGCAGAAGGAGTACCGGCTCGCGCGCGGCCACGTTGCGAAAATCCGTGACGAGCTTTCGCGCGATCACGCCGTCGAAGATCGCGCGCAGCTTGGTATCCTCGATCGCCTTCTGCTTGATCCGGAGCTCCGCACGGCTGACGTCCCGCGAACGGGTGGCGACATCGAGATCGCGTTGCGTGCCAGACCCCGACGCAAAGAGCTTGCTCTCCCGTCGATACTCCGCGTCGGCCAATCGCAGCCGCGCACGGGCTGCCTCGGCCTGCGCCTGATAGTCGCGGGCGTCGAGTCGGGACAGCACTTGGCCCTTCTTGACTTGCTGCCCTTCCTCGACGTTCCAGTCGACGATGCGGCCACCGACCTCGAAGGCGAGCTCGACGACCTTGCTCGACTTGATGCGGCCCGGGTAATCAGGCTGCGCTTGCCCACCACTGCCACCGAGGCGGAAGATCTTGATCGGGCGTGGAGGCGCCTCGACCGCGACGACCTCCTCCTTCTTGCAAGACGTCAACGCCAGCAACGCAGCCAACGAGACCGACCACGCCAAGCCTCTTC
>JBATTM010000358.1:0-5421 GCA_049670545.1 Polyangiales bacterium | reverse complement strand
GCGAGCCGCGACCATCTCGTACCTCTTCGACAAAGGTGACGTCGCCTTCCCTCGCAAGGAACCTTGGTGGTTTGAGGAGTACCAAAAAGAATTGACCCGATTCCCTGGCGGCTCGCGACACGATGACCAAGTCGACGCAACCGTTAATTACTTGAGCTGGGTCTCGGGCAATACGCCCGTAGACCTTTCGGCAGCTTTCCGTAACGCGGGCGACCTCGCTCGTCGTATCAACCCCTAAATAAGATACTTAATATGATTACTAAGACATTTTCGAAGAACATAGAGAGGTTGAACGCGTTCATCTCGGAAACCACCGGAGCCGGTATCCCCGGCATCGACAAGTTCGCAAGCTACAGCTTCTCCCGGCGAGAGACGCTCGACCCTGGAACGCTTGAGAG
Source organism: Polyangiales bacterium (assembly GCA_049670545.1). Taxonomy (GTDB): domain Bacteria; phylum Myxococcota_A; class Polyangia; order Polyangiales; family Houyiibacteriaceae; genus SG8-38. The sequence goes on along the minus strand of JBATTM010000358.1, from coordinate 5,023 downwards.
CCTTTATTCAGACAACGATATCGCAGCAACCATCGTTGAACGTATCGTCAAGGATGCTCTTCGCGAGGGTTACGGACTTGCCTGGCAAGGCGCGGACGACACGATTGTGCGTCGTACCGTTGATTGGGCAGAGGCGCGTTACGAGGTAACCCAAGTTCTTCAACAAGCTCGCATCTACTCCCGGCTCTTCGGTGGGGGGGCGGTGTTCATCGGAGCGGACGACGATAGAGAGCTGGACCAAGCCGTCGAACCAGGATTTCCTGTCGAGTTCTTGCGTGCCCACTCAAGCGAAGACCTTCGTCCACGAGCTTGGTACGCAGACGTAGCTCAACAGAACTTTCACAAGGTTGCTCTGTACGACCTCAGCTTGCCGACGTTTGCTCAGGCTCAAACCAGAGCCACCAAACAGGGTGTGTCACGTATCGTGGACCACTCTCGGCTTGTTACGCTTGATGGTGTTCGTACGACGGATAAGCGTTTCCGTGAGCGTGGGTGGGGTGAGTCTGTTCTGCGTCGAGTCTATGATGTGCTCCTCAAGTTCGAAGCTTCCTTCGCGAGCATTCAACACTCACTCGCTGAGAGCAGCATCCCTGTCTACAAGGTTGAGGGTCTGATGAATCTGCTCGCGAGCGAAAACTGGGAGCCACTGCAGGATAGGTTCCAGCTCATCAATACGAGTAAGAGCAACTATCAAGCAATCGTTCTCGACAAAGACGAGACTTTTGAACGAGTGGCGGCGCAGCTCCAAGAAGCTGCAAACGTGGTCGAAGCGGCAATGCTTCGAGTCGCAGGAGCCGCAGGTATGCCCGCTACCATTCTATTCGGTCGTTCTCCGGCTGGCTTGAATGCAACTGGGCAGTCTGACCTTGAAGTCTGGCACGGTGCCGTTGCACAAGAACAAAGCCTCGTGCTCGCTCCTGCCATTCGAGAACTCTACACGTTCCTTCTCGCCCAGGAGGGTTCGCCTACAGGTGGCGTCATTCCTGAAGGACTCAAGGTTACGTTCCCCTCGCTCTGGACTCCATTGACGTGATCCGAAGTTTGTCACCGAGTTGGTCTGGAGTCTCCGGGGTTTGGGCAGTGCATCATGCGGCTGCCTGAGAAGTCAATGCGAAGTGGTTTGGGGTTTGGTATCCGAGTGCCGAATGGGGCCGGCGTTCGTTGTAGTGGGCCTGCCAATCGGTGATGACGGCGCGCGCTTCCTTTAGACTTTCGAACCATTGAGTGTTGAGGCATTCGTCCCGCATGCGGCCATTGAAGCTTTCGCAGAACGCATTTTGGATGGGCTTGCCCGGGTCGATGTACTGCACGTCCAGGCGGCGGCGCGCCGCCCACTGAAGGAAATGAAGACATGTGAATTCCGGACCGTTGTCGCAGACGAGTGCCTCGGGCTGACCGTGTTGTGCGAAGGCGAGCTCGAGCATCTGCGTGACTGAAGAGGATGGAAGCGAGGTCGCCGCGTAGCAGGCAACGCTCTGCCGAGAGAAGTCGTCGACAGCGTTGAAGACACGAAAGCGTCGTCCGTCGCTGAGCTGGTCATGAACGAAGTCCATGCTCCATCGTTGCGTGGGTGCAGTGGGCACGGTCATCGGGCGTCGCACGACCGCTTTGAGACGTTTGCGTCGCCGCTTTCGGACGACCAATCCCTCTTCACGGTAGATGCGCCGCACGCGGTGTCGCCCTGCTTCGAATCCTTGTTGACGCACCCACCAGTGCACGCGCCGAATGCCGTAGCGTGGCTGCGCGTACGCGATGTCGCGGATGGCTTGCCGAAGCCCTTCGGGCTCGACACGCACCGATTGGTAGCGCTTGGTCCGTCGCGGACATCGGGTCAGCCTGCAGGCACGTCGCTCCGAAACGCGGCGCTCGTGGTGAAGCCACATCGCCGCCGCTCGACGCGCTGCAGGCGTCACCATTTTTTTTCGCTGATTTCCTTCAGCAGCTGATTGTCGAGGCTCAGGTCCGCCACCAGCTTCTTGAGCCGCCGATTCTCGTCCTCGAGCGACCGAAGCTTCTTCGCGTCGCTCACCTCCATCCCGCCATACTTCTTGCGCCATGCGTAGAAGCTCGCACTGCTGATGCCGTGCTTGCGAACCAAGTCCGCTAGCGGAACGCCGGCTTCGGCTTCCTTCAGGATGCCGATGATTTGCTCTTCGGTGTATCGATGTCGTTTCACGGGGGTCTCCTTGCCGAGTGTCAGGGCAGGAGACTCCAGACTCAAGCGGTCACAGATCGTCGGATCACGTCAAAGCCGCCACCCTACTCCACGGTATCAAGGTCGACCAACCCCGTATCGCCCAGTATCTTGGTCAGCAGCCGCGCACTAACGTGGGCCTGAGAGGATGAAGATGAAACTAGTTGGCGTTCGCTGCTTGACTCTGTTTGTTGCGTTGTCCGTCGGCTGCGGCGATAGCAGTTCTGGTGCGGGGGGTGCAGGGGGTGTCGGAGGCAGTGCTGGCACTCCTGGAAGCAACTCGCCACCGACACAGATCCTTTTGTCTGCTTCCTCGGTTTCTGAGTGCGCCTCTCCTGGCAGCGCGATTGGAACGCTCACGGTCTCAGATCCGGACGCGGGCGACACGCACACGCTCGAGTTGCTGACCCAAAACGACAAGTTTGGCTTGGTCGACTCGGAACTGCGAACGATTGCCGACTTCGACTTCGACTTCGAGACAGGGCCCGGTTTCGACGTGGTGGTGAGGGCAACCGACGAGGGTGGTCTGACGCACGAAGAAACGATTGCGATCTCTGTGCGTGACGAGCTCGAGATCTCGTCTTTGGCGAACGCAGGCCCAGGGACTCTGCGCGAGCTACTCGCGGTGGCGCCTGCCGGTAGCACCATCTGTGTCGAATCGGGGGTCGTCGGCACAATCGAGATCAGCACCGAGGCGATCAACGTGTCCACCTCCTTAACGTTGGTCGGGCCCGGCGCCGAACAGCTGAGGGTCAGCGGCGGGGATGCGCTTCCGATTCTCGTCGTCGAAGTCTCAGGCGATCTCACCCTACGTGGTGTCACCCTGACCAACGCGCTCGGTACGGCGATCCGCAACGATGGCACGCTCACTCTGACCGACTCGGTTGTGAAGGACAGCACTGCCGCGGGGACCGGCCGCGGCGCATGCGTCACCAGCGCCGGAGCACTTTCGGTGAGCCGAGTGACGTTTCGGGGGTGCAGCGCCTTCAACGCAGGGGCCATCGACATTGTCGGGGGGAGCGCGACGTTCGAAGCCGTTACCTTTTCGGAAAACTCGACCACAGGCAACTCTGGCGCCGCAATGGTCGCAAACGCTTCGGCGGTGGTCGCGGTGACCAACAGTACCTTTAGCGGCAACTTCACCACCGGGACTAACCGCGTAGGGGGTGCCGTCGCGGCATTTGGCGGACCCGCGGAGGGCTCTTTGACTCTTCGCCACAACACGTTTTTCGACAACACCGCCACTGGGGAGGGTGGAGGGCTGTACATGTCCAGCGACACGGTCGTCCGACTCGAGAGCAATATTTTTGCCGGCAACACTGCTACCGCCGGACCAGGAATCTTTCGGAGCGCCTCCGCGGTGACAACCTCATTGGGCTACAATCTGCTCGAGGATGGGGCCGACAGCGGCCTCGCCGACGGCGTCGACAACGACATCGTGGGGTCGAGTGCTATGTTGGGTCCGCTCACCGACAACGGAGGGTCGACGTTGACGCACCTGCCCGATCCGATGAGCCCGGCACACGATGTGATTCCGCCGGAAAGCTGTTCGGTCGACCTGGACCAGCGCGACGCCTCCCGCCCCGTCGGTGAGGGGTGTGACATTGGGTCCGTCGAGTTCTGAACTCGACATCCTTCCACCCTGGGCCCCAGATCTCTCCGGTTCTCTGCCAATCGGGACGGGCTGAAGTTTCTTAGTTTCGTCCCCAGAGCGAAGTGAAAACTGAAAAACTTCAGCCCGTCCCCGAACTCGGTGTGGTCACTTCTGCTCTGGCTCGACCGATCGCGAGGCGCGCCGACTTGAAGGCGCCAAATCGTGACCAGTACCGGTCGCAACGTCCAGCTAGTTGGGCTGGCACCGCACGACTGATCAGCCGTTGGCGATGGTGCGTGCGAGATCAGCTACGGCAGCCTCGAGGGCGGCCGATGGGACGGACGGCGGGAAGGTCGTCTCCAGGAGTGGGGATATTTGGAAGATGATGCCGTTGGCGCGCACGACCAACGAGCTTGGACCGGTGTCATTGGGATAGAATGCTTCGTCTCCAATGCCCAGGACGTCGGTCGTGCCACCGCGGTTGTCTTCGAACCCCTGGCGAGTTCCATCCCAGCGGGAATCCGCTCCGAAGAAAAAGACACTGACCGATTGTGCTTCGCCGCCTGTGATCTCGAACCTGCAGTTTCGCGCTGTGCCCGGCGTTCCCTCGCTTGCGGTGCCCTCGAAAATGCTGGTCACCGTCGGCGCGTCGGTGAGTTGACACGCCCGCTCCGCGTCTGTGAGGCCGTTGCCCGATCCGCCAGTCGCGCCTGTTCCGTCAACACCCCCGTCGCCGCATCCGATCGAAAACGAGGCCATGATGATCGCACTTGCCAAGACGAGTGCGCAAGGGCTGCTTTCAAGTTGCATGGTGCGATTCTGCCGTGGCGATGGAGCGCGAGGAAGTAACGAATGTCGTTCCAGTTAAACATGAGCTTGTAAGTAACTACTTACGACTCTTGTGCCGGTCAAGTCGGCAGAAAACTGGGTTGCAGTTCGGTAACCCTCAAGAAACGCCCCAAAAGGAGCACAATCAACCCGCATCCGAGGAGCCTGGGAGCGTGGTCGCAAGGCAGCTAAATAACGGGGAGTAGGCCTGTTTTCAGTGATTGGGACAACGGCAACCCTGCCCACGAGAGCCATCCAGGCCTGCAAAATCTCCGTGGGATGCTGCCAAGCTCCCGTCGCTCAAGATTCCTGAGACGGGGGCCAGACTTCGAGGCTCGTGCGGCGCTTCAGTCCGAGGGGGCCTCGGCAGCTCTCCAGCCCGCGATCACGAGCGACCAGTTGCGGAG
>JBATTM010000357.1:0-3707 GCA_049670545.1 Polyangiales bacterium | reverse complement strand
GCGTAGGAGTTGAGCGTCCGCGACCGGCCCGCAGGCGACCGTGACGAGGGCGAATGCCGTGCCGAGTGCGGCAAGGCGCTTTGTGCGGCGGGTGCCGCGATGCGTGTAAGAGTCCTGGGTCATGATGGAGTCCCTTTCAAGGAATGAATGTTCATTCCGCTATATAGGATCTGCGATCCCTTCGCGTCAACCAATAACGTCAGTATCGACTTACTATGTACTCATCTTGACGCATAGGGGTCTTACACCTACAGTATCGGAATGAAAGTTCGCTCCGTAGACGGCACCACGAATCGCGCCACGGACCGGGTTGAAGCGACCCGCCAGCGAATCCTGGCGGCCGCGCTCAAAGTGTTCGCGCAGCGAGGGTACGACGGGACCGCAGTCCCACTCATCGCGACCGAAGCAGGGGTGGGGACGGGAACGATCTACCGCCATTTTCAGAACAAGGAGCACCTCGTGAACGTCCTTTTTCGAGAGACCAAGCGCCGCCTCTGGGCTGGCGTACTGGGGGGGTTGGACCCGAGTGGCGACCCCGAAGACTTGTTCGCCAGCGTGTGGGCGGGGCTGGGTCAGTTCGCGCACGAGGAGCCCCTCGCGTTTCAGTTCGTCGAGATGCAGCACCACGCCCCGTATCTCGACAATGAAAGCCGCGAGTTGGAGCGGAAGGTCATGCTCCCATTGGCAGAATGGATCGGCGGTCAGGGCAAGGGCGCCGTCGCCGTGGATCCTGAGCACCTGATCGCGATGTTCTGGGGTGCGTTCGTCGGCCTCGTCAAAGCCGAACGACTCGGCCAACTGGCGCTCGACGAGAACTCGATCCGCCACGCAGGGAAACGGTTGTGGCGCGGAATGCGAATGGTGCCGAAACATGACTGAACCTTGGAACCTCAGCCGGGTGCCGGACCTCTCCGGCAAGACCGTCATCGTCACGGGCGCGAACAGTGGCATTGGCCTCGAGGCTGCTCTCGTGTTCGCCACACACCGTGCGGATGTCATTCTTGGATGCCGCAGTCGAGAAAAGGCGGCGGCGGCGGTCGCGCGAATCGAGGAGCACGTACCCGATGCGAATCTGATGGTGATCCCCCTCGATCTCGCCGACCTCGCCTCCATCGAGGCTTTCGCGACTCGCGTCCACTCGGAACGCGAGAGCGTGGACGTCCTCGTCAACAACGCTGGGGTCATGGCATTGCCACGCCAGAGGACCAAGGACGGATTCGAGATGCAGTTTGGAACCAACCATCTCGGGCACTTCGCACTGACTGCGCATCTCCTGGACTCGCTTCTCGCAGTTCCTGGGGGGCGGATCGTGAACGTCAGCAGCTTCATGCATAAGTACGGCCGCATTCGTCTCGACGACCCGAACGCCGATGACCGCTACAACAAGTGGGTGGCTTATGCGTCGAGCAAGCTCGCCAACCTGTTGTTCACGCACGAACTCGACAGGCGACTGAAAACGGCGGGCAAGGGCGCGATCAGTGTCGCGTGCCATCCGGGATGGGCATCGACGAACCTTGCGGTCGAAGGCCCGCGATTGTCCGGATCGCAAGTGATGGGATCCCTCGCTTCGTGGGCCAACTCGACCTTCGCGCAAAGCGCCGCGGAAGGCGCACTACCGACTGTCTACGCGTCAACTGAGCCACTCGTGGGCGGTGAGTTCATCGGTCCCGACGGCTTCCGCACATGGCGCGGTCGACCGGCTCTTCAGGTGCCAAGTCCGAAGGCGCGCGACGCCGGACTTGCGCGACAGCTTTGGGATACGTCCGAGCAGCTTACGGGTATCCAGTATCAGCTCGGGTGAGAATTGCGCGACCTCTCCCAAATCAAGCCCGGCTTCGTCCTCACCATGGTAGGCCGAGGCTCCCGCTTCGTCGGGAAGTGAGGAGATCGGTCGTAGAACGCAGTCATCGTCTACGCGCTCCCGCGACCTTCGCCTGGTCAGAGTCCACCGTGACCCGACCTCGTGCCGGTATCCGGCGATCGACGAACGCAACGATTTCCTCCACGACAGGTGTGGGCTCACGTGCCCATCGCTGATGGTGACAGGCACGGGCGCTCATCCTCGGTGCGCCGAGCACGACCCAATCTACTTGGTCCTTGGGCAGCTTGTTCGCGATCGGTTCGCAGGCCCTAGGTGGGGCCACCTCATCGCCGTCGATGACCAGCGCGAGGGCCGGGATCGAGAGATCCTTCAGGGCGGCTTCGATGTCGAGTGAGGAGCCCTGGAGCGCGTACCTGCCGCTGCGCGCCATGTCGGTCCATTCCCGCATCAAGGTCTTGGGCTGAAGTCCGCCGAAGCCTATTCGATGACCGGGATAGTAGCCCATGACCGACGAAACGACGCGGATCATGCGCGTGCCGAGGCGCACCTTCCAACGCGCAGCGCCTTCGTATGGAGCGTGATGGGGTGTCGCCGTCGCGATCAGCGCGACCGCGTCGATGCTCTCCGGCTTCAGCGCGAGCTGCAGCATCGCAAGGTGTCCGCCGATGCTATGGCCGACCAGAATGACAGGAAGTCCAGGGTACTCGTTTCGCAGCGAGTGCAACGCAAGGTCCAGATCGCCCAACAACTCCTGGTAGCCGAAGTCCACGCCTCGCGCAGGCTTGGTCTCGTGCTCTCCTTCGCCGCGTCGCTCCAGGACGGCGGCGGCCATCCCCTGTTCCGCAAGGGTCTCGGCAAACTTCGCGTAGTAGCCCGCCGCCACCCCCATCGCCGGGAGCAGGAGGGCGACGCCGCGCGGCGAAGCGGGCGTTGCACGGAGGATCGAGACGCGTCCATCTGGGGCGTCGATCACCTTTTCCGCAATGGCTGTCGTGAGCGGGTGGTTGTGGGTCATGTTGAACTCCTACCCAGACCCTACGAGTAAAAGTGGATCTATCAAGAACCGATTTATGTGAATCTGTGGTACCACTTGGTCCATGCTCATCGTGCTCGAGGGCGCAGGCACGCTGACGGAACGGCTTGCGCGAGGGATTGTTCAGGCAATTCGCGATGGACGCCTGGAAGCGGGCGGACGGCTTCCTGCGCAGCGGATTCTGGCTGAGGAGATGGAGATTTCACGCAACGTGGTTGTCGCTGCCTATGAGCGGCTGGGTGCGGAGGGGTACCTCGAAGCGAGACCCGGTTCCGGCACGTTCGTGCGTTCGAGCGTTCCCTCCGAGGGCTTCTACATGGCGCCCGAGCCCGTTCATGCGGGCGTGCCCTCGACTCGCTCTTCCAAGAGAGCGTCGCGTATTGAAAGAGCCTTCGAGCACGCTCGACCGAAGTGGACGCCAGGCGCGCGGGCACTCGAGTTCGACTTTCGCTATGGCCCTCCGGCGTTCCGCGATCTTCCGTTCGAGACTTTTTGCCGACTGCTCGGTCGACGCTATCGCCGAGCCTCTCGGCGCCAGTTGGACTACGGCGAGCCGACTGGAGCCAGGTCACTGCGCGATGCGATCGCCCGGCACCTGGGGCGCGCTCGCGGAGTGCGAAGCTCACCCGAGCAGGTGATCGTGACGCAGGGCACTCAGGAGGCGATTCGCCTCGCCGCTCAAGTTCTGATCGATCCGGGCGACCGGGTCGTCGTCGAGGACCCAGGCTACCTGGCAGCGCGCCAGGCACTGGTCGCGCATGGCGCGCGCGTGCTGCGCGGACGAGTTGACGAACGAGGCCTCGTGCCGGAAGCACTGCGGACGCACGGCCCGCTGCCGCGTATGGTCTATGT
>JBATTM010000356.1:0-4995 GCA_049670545.1 Polyangiales bacterium | reverse complement strand
TCGCCCCTGGGCGGAGTACCGTGGGCGGGCGCGTAGCGGCCGCCTCTACGGGAGGCCCGTGGCCTGGCGCGAAGCGCCGGTTTTACGGGCTCCGCCGTATGTCTTGCTGAAGCAAGCAACGCTCCGGCCGAACCGCACTCCCGCCCCCCTCTGTCCGATGCCGAGACGTGCACTACGTCTACGTCCTCCGAAGCGCCAAAGACAACGACCTCTACACAGGGTACACCGCGGATCTCCGACAAAGACACGCCGCCCACCAGGCCGGCAAAGTCGCCTCGACGCGACACCGTCGCCCATTGCACCTCATCTACTACGAGGCCAATCTCCTCGCGAAAGACGCGAAGGCCCGCGAACTCTTCCTCAAGAGCGGTTCCGGCAAACGCTTCATACGAAAGCAACTCGTCCACTATTTTTCGTCGGTGATCTTCCTGATCCGAGGACTGGTCTCGAGATCGCGCACGAGCGTGAACGCTGAGAGCGCTCGACGAGCCAACTGAGGAGACCCAGCCGGCCGCGAATTCATTCGCGCAACAGAATCGACGTCGACTACGCGCGACTCGCGGACGATTGACGGTCACGTGTTCGCCGAGGCGTTGCTTTGGGTAGTGGGACAGCCGCCTGCTGCTACGTCTACTACTGGACAACCTCTAAGAACTCGATCGAACGAAATAGCGTAAGCGTTTCGTCCCGCGCAGCCTCCGTCGAACAGCGCGCGGTTCTGCCGTCGATCGTCTCCGTTGACTTGTCCTTCCTCAAAACGTTATCCGGCGCGAGCTCGTGGCTGCCAGCTTCGCGAAGCTGAGAAAATTCGAGTGCTCACGTGCGTCGGCGACGGTTCGAACGACGCGATGACGCTGGTTTTCATCTCATCCTCACGTCGACTTCATGCAGGAGGACGCGGTGGACTCCAGGCTTGGGGCATGACTCAACAAACACTTTGCTCCACGGTCCCCGACTCGCGCAAGGCGGCTTCGAACGCCGTCAGCATCCCTGCGATCGACGGCCATCCACTGGGCGGTCGGGTCTATGAACCCATCGGCCGAACGGACGCCACGATTCTCGCACTGCCGGGCATCGGCGTCCCACAACGCGTCTTCCGTCACGTCGGTGATTGGTTGGCGCAACGGGGCGTACGCCTGGTCAGCGTCGACTACCGAGGCATCGGTGAGTCCGCGTCGCAAGATGGAATCGCGACCGCCTCGCTTTCGAAATGGGCTCTTGCGGACGCGGTTGGGGCGCTGCGCTTCGTTCGCGACCAATACGCCACGACTCCGGTCCTGCTCGGCCACAGCTTCGGCGGGCAGGTCCTCGGAATTGCCGAGGAGCTCCACGAGGTCCGCGCCGCGATCTTGGTCGGTTCTCAGTTGGGGCACCCGCAACACTGGGATGGCCTCGGCCGCTTGAAGGTGGAGCTCTTGTGGCGTGCCCTCTTGCCTGTCACGACGCGCTTGTTCGATCCGATTCCCAAGTGGGTCGTCGGCGAGGAGCTGCCGGGCGGTGTCGCGCGGGAATGGCTGAGCTGGGGACGCGGCGACGACTGGCTCATGACCTACATTGAAGGCGCCGACGCGCGTTACGCGAGTTTCTCGCGCCCCATTCTCGCCTACGCGATCTCCGACGATGACATCGCACCGCGGCGTGCGGTCGACGACCTCCTTCGCCGTTTCAGCGGTGCGGACGTCAGCCGCGTGGACATCACCCCCGAGTCCCTCGGGAGGCCAAGCATCGGGCATGTCGGGCTGTTCCGCCCCACGAACACCGCTCGAGTTTGGGAACACTGGCTGCATTTCACAAAGGAAGAAAACCATGTCTAGCGGAATAGGAGACCCCGAATTTGCACGCTTCGTAGACGAGGCATCCAACTCCCTATCCATGGAGGACCTGTCCTTCAGGCTGGGGGTCTTGGAGTCGATCGCTATGAGCATCGTGGCCGTCTGGGACGCTGTCGTTCCCCAGAAGGTCATCCGTCGCGGTACGGAGACGCTCGCTTGGGCTGCGCGTCGCGTGTAGCGATGATGCGGTCCGCCGACCATCGGGGTGGCGATGACCTTCCCTTCGTCGGTGGACTCGCGCTTGCGCGGCTCCGGAGCGTGATCGGAGTCATCGGAATCGGTGATCGACCTGCCCCGGACTAGGCTGTCGTTCCTCAAGACGTTGTCCGTCGCAAGACGTGCGCCCGCAGTGCATGGAGTGCCGTCGTCGAAGTTCATCACGCCGCCCTCCGAAGCTCGTTCCATCCTTCAATGAAAGCGGAAAATTGGTTCCAACTTCGCGTCGTTGGGGTCACCGCCATCAGAGCCCGGCTTCGGCCGGACTTTTCGGGGACGTGGATGACACAGCTACGCGCCGTAACGCCGGCGATCCAGCCAATAGCCGGGGCGTCGCTTGCGGTCGCCCAGCGTGTCCCCCTATACCTGGATATATCTGGCGGAAGAGATGGCCAACGTCACCTACGCGTTTGATCGCTTTCGGCTCGACGTGCGGGAGCGTCAGCTTTGGCGGGATGACGAGCTCGTTCCGCTTCGCGACAAGGTATTCGATACATTGGTGATCCTGGTCGAGGGGGCCGGCAGCCTCCAAACACAGGAAGAGTTGATCGACCGGCTCTGGCCGGACATCAGCGTCGAGCCGAACAACCTCCAGCACAACATCTCCGTTCTTCGCAAGGCGTTGGCCGGTTCGTCCGTGCAGATCGAAACACTTCGTGGCCACGGCTACCGGCTGCTTGCCGAGGTGAAACGAGCAACGGCCCCCCAGCGAGGCGGTTCGACCAAGTCCCAGAAAATTCATTTTTGCCGAACGTCGGACAACGTGAGATTGGCGTGGGCCGAGCTCGGCGAGGGGTCGCCGATCGTCAAGGCAGGCAACTGGTGTGGCCACCTCGAGCTCGATCGGTCGAGCCTGATCTGGCACCACATCTTCGAGTCATTGAGCAACTCGCGTCGATTGATTCGATATGATGCGCGAGGCAACGGACTCTCGGATCATGACGTCCCTGAAGTGAGCTTCGAACAATGGGTAAGCGACCTCGCGACGGTGATCGAGGTGGCCGAGTTGGCTCGATTTCCATTGGTCGGGATCTCGCAAGGAGCTTCGGTCGCCGCGGCGTACGCAGCACGATATCCGGAGCGTGTGTCCGCCCTCATCTTGATATGCGGCCTCGTACGAGGCTGGCGCGTCAAGCAGCTCCCAGAGCTAACGCGGCATTTCGAAGCGCTGCTTTCGCTCATGGAAGGTGGCTGGGGTCAGGACAATCCCGCTTTCCGTCAGATTTTCAGCACGGCCTTTTTCCCCGATGCTTCAAAAGAAGAGATCGATAGCTTCAATGAGCTTCAGCGCCGCTCGGCCACACCGCAAAACGCGATCAGGATTCTGTCGACGATCGGCGACATCGACCTGCGTTCCGAGGTTTCCAAGGTCCGGGCGCCCACGCTGGTGATCCATGGGCGAAACGATCTGGTGGTTCCCTTCAGCGACGGAAGGGAGCTCGCTGAGGGGATCCCCGGCGCTCGATTCGTTCCCCTCGAGACCAAGAGTCACATACCGCTCGCCGGCGAGCCCGCCTGGAGCCGGATGGAGACGGAAATCCAAGATTTCCTGGCCTCGCACGACTAGCGGCCACCGCATTCAGGAACCTTTCAGCAAAGGCTCAGACGCCCCAAAGTTTCTCGGGCGTCGGTTTCTCTAACGTGACCTCCAGATGGGGTTTCCCCGGGAGGATCAAATGACCAACGCAAAGACGTTTCAGAACACGGCGTCCCGCCGACCGCGTCATCAGTCGCCGGCATGGAAGCGCTGGCTTTCGGTGCAAGCCTACGGAGTGGTGACACGGAGCTTGTTCCCGGCCCACCGATCTCCGCTGGCCATGCGGGGAAGCTTCGAACGGTTCGCGCGAACGCCTCGCGAGAAGCTACGCCGAAAGTACCCGGAGCTCGTCTTTGAGGACTACTCTGTTGGCGAACGCCAGATGGAAGCCGTGAAGGCAGTCCAGGCCCCTTCGTGCGTCTTGATGCATCTTCACGGCGGGGCGTACTTCATGGGTACGCCCGCGTCGTACCGGAGTCGCACGATGCGGCTGAGCTATCGTTGCAATGCGGAAGTCTTTGCGCCTGACTACCGGCTTGCGCCCGAACATCCTGCGCCCGCCGCCCTCGACGATGCGGTCGATGCTTGGTGCGAGCTGCGAAGGCTCCGCCCGGGCGTACCCATGCTCGTCTCCGGTGATTCCTCAGGCGGTGGCCTCGCGATCTCGATGATGGTCACGCTTCGCGAGCAGGGATTGCCACTGCCTGACGGGGCGGTGTTGTTCTCACCCTGGACGGACATGACCGTCTCGGGAGCTTCCTACGAAGTCAACGATCGGAACGATGTCTGGTTGAGTCGGGCGCACTGCGAGACGTGGGCAAGTTACTACGTGGGTGACGTCGATCCGCGGGACCCTCGAGTTTCCCCCATGTACGCGAATCTCGAGGGTCTGCCGCCAATGCTGGTGCTGGTAGGCGACCGGGAGGTCCTCTTCGATGATGCGCGCCTAGTCCACGAGCACGCCTTGGCCGCCGGGGTCGCGTCGACGCTGCATGTGGGGCGACAGATGCAGCACGACTGGCCGCACACACTGCCTTGGCTCGACGAGAGTCGCGCCGCCTGGTCTTCAATCGCAGGGTTCGTCGCTGGATTCTCCCGGTCAGAGAACGATCACGCGCCGCCGCAGTAGTCGCCCCAGCTGACCACGTTCTGCTCCGAGACGATCGAGAAAACCTGGTGTGGGAGTCTGTTCCTGTGGATTAGAAGTCCGCCGTGCCAGCGGGGTCATGCGGCCTCCCGGAGGGCGTTCCAGTCACGCAGGAAGACAACCACGGAGTTCCAACTTCGCGTCGGGCTCGGACAGCTATTGCGTCGTGGAGATGAGGTCGACGATTCGGTTCGCGATCTCCGTGCCTTGATCCTCCTGCAGGAAGTGACTCGCTTCGGGGAGGCGCGTGTGCGGGAGGCCTT
>JBATTM010000355.1:0-4751 GCA_049670545.1 Polyangiales bacterium | reverse complement strand
CGACCGAGACCTACCACACTTCGCTGAGCACCTGCCTAGGCTTCGCGAACGAAGCCGCGGACCACACGAACCCCATCGCCCTCACGCCGACCGATGGCGACCGGCATGCCCGCCGGGTCGAAGAGCGCGAGCGGCGTCTCCTCGTCAGAACCCAGCCAGGCACCTCCGACGACGTGGTCCGACCCGATCGCGCGGCCGTGGCGGGCGTGCTCCACGCCCGCCGGGTCGAGCTCAACGCGCGTCAGGGACCCGCAAGCCTCTGCAAGCGGGACCAAGCGGCTCGCGATGGCTTCCGCGGTGATGGAGGCACCGTCGACCGCTCGACTCAAGTCGAAAGGACCGCTGGCAGTGCGTCGAAGCGCGGTGACGTGCCCGACCGTTCCCAATGCACGTGCCAGGTCGCGAGCAAGCGACCGCACGTAGAAACCCTTGCCACAGTGCAACGAGAGTGTGACCTCACGGGGCCCCACCTGCGTCACGATCGCCTCGTGCAGCACGACTTCGCGCATCGGCGCCTCGACATCCTCGCCGCGTCGCGCACGTCGATGAAGGGGTGTTCCGCCGACCTTGATGGCGCTGAGGGTCGGCGCCTGCTGCGAATGCGTGCCTTTGAACGTCGCAAGCGCGGATGCCACCGCGGCCGCATCGAGGGTCGGAACTTCGGCTTCCCCGGTTATCGATCCGTCAGCGTCCAGCGAGTCGGTCTCGACGCCAAGTGCGATGGTCACGTCGTAGCGCTTGTTCTGAGATTGAAGGTGAGAGACGAGCTTGGTCGCCTCTCCCACCGCGACCACCAACACGCCCGTCGCCAACGGATCGAGCGTTCCCGCATGTCCCACCGATCGTTGTTTGATCGCCTTTCGAACGCGTTGGACGACATCGTGCGACGTGCAGCCAGGAGGCTTGTCGACGACGACGAGTCCGTTCATGCGAAATGCTCGGCGAGCACGTCGCGCAGTCGTGCGGCCGCCTCGTCGATGCCGATATCGAGCTGGGTCGCGGCCGCCGCGCGATGCCCTCCACCCTGCAGCTTCTGCGCAAGGACCGAGACGTCCGCATCGCCACTCGACCGAAGGCTGATCTTCGTCTCCACGTGATCGCCCTCATGTTCGGCAACCCGCCACTCCCACAGCAACGCACCGATTTCGGCACCCTCGACCCGGCGCGCGTAGTTGACCATACCCTCCACCATATCGTCATCCGCATCGCACCGAGCGAGCATCTCGCGGGTGACGCGCAAGGTGGCCACGCGTCCATCAAACGTGATCTCGAGTGTGCCGATCATCTCGGCGAGGAGCTTGAGGCGCGCGGGCTCCCATCGCTCGAAGAGCTGGTACGCGACCCGCCAAGGCTCGGCACCGGCCTCGATCAGCTTCGCGCCAAGGCGCAGTGTCTCTGGGCGCGTCGACGCATAGCGAAACCCCCCCGTGTCGGACACGATTGCCGCGTAGAGTGGAGTCGCAGCACCTTCCGGAAGCTGCATCATGCCTTGGGCCTCGATGAGATGAACGACCACTTCACCGGTGGCCGCCGCGTCGGTGTCCCGCAGCACCACATCGCCGACATCATCGTGCGCGTGATGGTGGTCCACGATCACGATCGGACCTGTGACATCCCGGTCGGGAAGCCCTGGTGGCAGCAGCTTCTTTGCGGCGATGTCCATGATCCAGGTGGCATCGAAGCGTGTCCCGGGCTCGAAGGCAGATTGGCCGACCTCCCCTTCGACGAGAAACTTGAGGGAGTCGGGTATCGACTCCGCCATGAAGAGCGTGGCTTCCTTGCCCATGGCCCGAAGCATGGCGATGAGCCCGAGTGCCGACCCGAGAGAGTCCGCGTCGGGCCTTCGGTGGCAGGCGACCAAAAACCTCTCCCCGCTGCGCGCGATCTCCAGCACTCTCTCGATCACTTGGTCCCCTCCGGCTCGGTTGGTTCACCGTCCTCGCGCAACTCCTCGAGGATGGATTCGATGCGAAGTGCGGAGTCGACGACATCGTCCCAAAAGAATTCGAGCGACGGGACGTGACGCAACTGCAGCGTTTGCCCGATCTCGCGTCGCAGGAAGCCGGAAGCGCGGCGGAGTGCTTCGACGACCTCCTCGCGCTGATCCGCGTTGGCTTCTTGCAGAACCCGAACGTAGATTCGCGCAATGCTGAGATCGTCTGTCATGCGAACCGCCGAGACCACGACGTCCGTCGCCGCGGGGTCGCGAACGGCACCGCGGAGCAAGAGCCCCATGAGCTCGCTCCTGATTCGCTCAGCGACCCGATCCGCCCGGCGAAAGCCTTTGTTCTGCGCCATCAGCCCGACAATGCTCCTAGATCAGCCACAGACAAGAGCTCGGTCGAGCGATCGGTGACGATCGCCTCGGTTGCGCCCTCGACGAAAGACACGATGGAGTCGAGCATCGAATTCGCATGACGCCGATCCCCTGACACGACAGCGAACCCGAGCAAGGCTTGCCGATGAACGTCTTGTCGCCCGACTTCGGCAACGGCCACGTTGAAACGGTTCGACGCGCGGTCGACGACTCGGCGCACGATCGAGCGTTTCGCCTTCAACGAGTTGACGCCGGGCAACGAGAGCGAGATTTGGCAGACTCCGACGACCATGTTGGACCCCGTGGCTCAACTCATTCGAGCGTAGCTTCGACCTGCTTCTCTTCGAAGCATTCGATGACGTCCTGCTCCTTGACGTCGTTGTAGCCCTGGAGTCCGATGCCGCACTCCATCCCGGCCTGTACTTCTTTCACGTCCTCTTTGAAGCGACGCAGCGAGCCCATGGGGCCCTCCCAAACGACGATGCCGTCGCGAACGAGTCGCGCGAGCGCGCCGCGGTTGATCTTTCCTTCGAGAACCATGCACCCGGCGATGGTACCGATCTTCGGGATGCCGAAGGTCTGACGCACTTCCGCCTTTCCGAGATCTGATTGCACGACTGTGGGTGCGAGCAGGCCCTTCATCGCGGCTCTAACGTCATCGATCGCTTCGTAGATGACGTTGTAGGTTCGAATCTCGACGGACTCTTTCTTCGAGGTCGACGACGCCTTGCCTTGGGGCCTCACGTTGAATCCGAGCACGATCGCCTGGGACGCGCTCGCAAGCATGACGTCGTTTTCGGTGATGCCCCCGACGCCGGTGTGAATGACGTTGACCTTGACCTTCTCGGTCGCGAGATCCGTGAGCGCGCCCTGGAGCGCCTCGACTGAGCCCTGCACATCGGCTTTCACCACGAGCCGTAGTTCCCGGACGTCTCCGCTCTGCATCAACGCCTGGAACTGGTCGAGGCCCCGAAGCCCGCCTGCCGGCACTGTGCCGGTTGACCCCGGCTTCTTCCGCGCACCAGCCACCTCTTGGGCCTTTCGCTGGTCGGTGACTTGATAGAAGACGTCCCCAGCCGCAGGGATCTCCGCCAAGCCGAGTACCTCGGCAGGTGTCGCCGGCCCCGCCGAGGGGAGCGGCTTGCCACGGTCGTCTGTCATCGCGCGGACGCGACCCCAGGCACCACCCGCAACCACGTAGTCTCCCGCGTTGAGGGTTCCGTCTCGAATCAGCACGTTGGCGACCGGGCCACGACCGCGGTCGAGGTATGCCTCGAGCACGACACCCTCAGCCGGGATGTTGGAGTTTGCCTTGAGCTCCAGGAGCTCGGCCTGGAGCAGGACGTTCTCGAGGAGCGAATCGACGCCGTCCCCCGTGATCGCAGAACACGGGATGAAGATCGTGTCGCCGCCCCAATCTTCTGGTTGGAGGCCAAGCGCAGCGAGCTCGTTCTTCACCTTGTCCTCATTCGCTTCGGGCTTGTCGATCTTATTGACGGCCACGACGATGGGGACGTTCGCCGCTTGCGCGTGGTTCACGGCCTCCTTGGTCTGCGGCATGACGCCGTCATCCGCCGCAACGACGAGAATGACGATATCGGTGGCCTGAGCCCCGCGTGCGCGCATCGCCGTGAACGCCTCGTGACCTGGTGTGTCGAGAAACACGACCGTCCCACGACTCGTATCCACGCGGTATGCGCCGATGTGCTGGGTGATGCCGCCCGCTTCCCCGCCGACAACATCGGCCTCTCGGATCTTGTCGAGCAGCGAGGTCTTACCATGATCGACGTGACCCATGACGGTCACGACCGGGGGTCGGTGTTGTCGGTCGTCGTCTTTGTCTTCGAACTGGCCACGCGCGTCGCCGACGATTTCGTCTTCGCTGCGGGCAACGTTCTCGACCTCGTAGTTGAACTCGCTTGCGAGGACGGCTGCGGTATCGGCGTCGAGCGTGCTGTTGATATGCACCCCCGATACGCCGAGCTCCATCAACCGCATCAGCACGTCGGTGGCCTTCAGACTCATCCGTTGTGCAAGCGTCTGAAGTTGCACGTTGTCCTCGATGCGGATCACGCGCTTCTGCGCGCTCGGCACCGTGATCTCGGTCTGCTTCGGCTTCTTGCCGGGCTGGAGTCGCTTCTTGCCGGGTCGGCCCTGTGGCCGCCCCGTGGGCCCTATCGAAGAGCGCCCGCGAATTTCGCGTCGCCGCGGGGCGTGCTGCTCGCGTTGCGCAGCATGCTCGGCCACGATACGCCGGCGCGCGCCTTCAGAAAGCGGCGCAGCGCCTGGAGCCTTGGCCTTGCCGCGGCGCATGACGCCCGGGGGGAGCGGGTCGTGAGAAAAGCGCCCCCGCTCCTCCTGTGGTGCCGGCGGAGCCTGTGGCGCCGGCGGTGCGGGTGGCGGTGGCGGCTCCGACACACGCGTCTCCTCCGTG
>JBATTM010000354.1:0-1898 GCA_049670545.1 Polyangiales bacterium | reverse complement strand
ACGATGGGGTGGCCGCGCTTTGCTTCGACTACAGCGAATTCAAACGCCCTGTTTGCGCTGTGAGTCACACGGCATAACTAGCCAATTCTGCGCAATTCAGTCCGCCGTAGCGAGTAAAGCATTCTCTCCTAGAACCTGCGTTGCACGAGGTTGGAGCGTAGATTCATGCGCCTTGTCCGGCGCGGGTGCGCGGACGACGTAGCAGCCACGCACCGAGCAATGCGAGCAGCCAAGCGACCGTCTGAGCGCCTTCGGACGTTGCGTTGCTTGCGCTGCATCCGGAGGGGTTCAGGTAAGGGAATGGGTCGTCACCGTCAAGCAAGGTGTCCCCATCCCGATTGATGCCCATCCGCGTTCCTGAGCCTGGCGGGACGCAGGTGAACGTCAGCTCTTGACCCGACACTGCGGCGAGACCGCGCAAGTCGGTCTCCGAGATCGAGCCATCTTCTACTTTGTCGCTCGCGAACGTGCCATCCGCCTGCCGCAACCATCCGCGGCGCTCCCCGTCCACCACGCCCTTTACGGTCAACTCGCACTCGGTGAATGTCCCGTCCGGCGTCTCGAACGGCGCGCCGGCGCGTTCGATCAGCAGGTCTACGCGCTGATTCTGGCTAGCCCCGCTACTACTGGTAAGCGTGACTTGTTGCCCCACGATCGGGGCGAGATCGCTGTCAAACGCCATCATGAAGGCTTCGAGGTTGCTTTGCTCGGTGTCGTCAATGCTGAAGACACCGGCTGACACGAACCTAAACACCGTGTCGATGCTTCCATCGTGTAAGTACCCGAAACCGCGAACCTGATCGCCGGTGAACGCGCCGTTTGCGTCGACGAGATCAAGCGGGGGCATCCCGAACATGCCGACCTTCTGATACATGTTTCGCAGGTGGGAGACCTTGAACTCCATGGTCTCCCCTTCAACGGTCGAGCCGCCGCCGGTGCCAAAGAAACCTTGGCTGGGGTCCGTCTCATGACAACCGTTGCAGTTGCGGCCCCCGTCGGTGTTCCGCCCGAAGAACAGATTGAGGCCGGCCTGCTCATCGGGTCGCAGGGAATTGTCCAGATTTCGAATCGGATTGGGGGGATAGGTCAGTTGCAACGCGAAGTCGGTAAAACTCTGCATGTCCTCGGTATCGAGCTCTCCTTCGTCCCGTCCGATGAGACCCGGGAACGCTACGTTGAACGCGTTGAACGCGGCATTCTCGTCCAGTGGATCGCCCAGCGGGCCGCCGGTCCGATCGCCGCGCCAATGCATCGGTCCCGCCGTGGAGAGGCCTCGTAGGCTTTGGGTGGTCATGGGGCCCTTGAGAGGATCGAACGGCTGCAGCGCCTCGGAAGCACCATCGGGACTGGGATTCGGGTTAGTCACTGGCACACCATCCGGGTCTCCGAGGTCCCAGGCCAGGTCGTCCATATCGCCGAACATATGACAACTGCTGCACGCCGCTTCGCCGTTGCTTCCCGTTAGCTTCGCCTCGTAGAGGAACGGGCGGCCCTCCGTAACCGAAGATGGTTCGGGGCTGTGAAGCGATCGCAGGGTGACAACCTCCCGCGTGTTCGTATCGACCACGATGATGTCATTCCCGAACCGTGTCAGCACGTAGAGTCTCTCGTTCGCCTCGTCGAGAACGAGACCACTCGGTCCTCCGTCAACAGCGATCATGTTCGAGGCATCCGGGACGAACGTGTCGTTTTCGAGCTGCGCCGTATCGTACACCCCAACCGCGCTCGATCCGAAGCCGGCGACATACAGGGTGCTTCCGTCACTGCTGAGCGCCATCCCGAGTGGCGTCGATAGGCTTCTGTCCTTCACGCTGTCAGGCTGTGGGGTCGCCAAGTAGTCGATGTGCTTGTTGAGGTGCCGCGGATCGACGTTCAGTGCGTTGTCGATGACCGTGATG
>JBATTM010000353.1:0-2664 GCA_049670545.1 Polyangiales bacterium | reverse complement strand
CCGCTGTGCCGCCAGCACCTGCTGCGCCCCCGGCACCCCCCGCGCCGCCGTCATTCGAACAAGCCGATGCGCCGGCGATCGCAACGATCGCACCCAAGATGAATAAACGGTTCATCGATCCCCCAAGGACAGTCAAACTAGCAAGCCCGCAACGTCACGCCACCGTAGGTTGTGGGACGCGATCCATGCAGCAGTGTTCGCATTCGCCCCACACGCATGACAATGGGGGCGTTCTGTCTCAGCGGACGTCGCGTGGCACCGCGCACCCAGTGCGTCTCAGAGCAGCGCACCAACCATGGCTCGCGCCTGCCGAAGCGCTAGTTGCCCCCGGCGCTTCCCGATGCCGAGGCCAGCGTACGTCGAGTGTCCGAAGGCCAGCGCCATGATCAGATACGCGACCCCCGTACACTGTCCCTGGCCAGCCTTGGGATGGTCACGCATCAACTCGGCCGTGATGATGCGTTGCAAGTCTCGATAGGCGTCGTCGAGAAGAGCCGCCACCTTGGGTTCGCGGTGGCGGACGGCGAAGAGCTCGTCGATCACGGCGTCTTCCTCGTCTAGGGGCCCACTGAAGGGACCCGTGAAGAGGTATCGAAGGAGTGCATCGGTTCGGTCGTGGTCGGGTAGTGCTTCGACGATCGCGGCGTAGCGCGCCTTATGCTGTGTCGCGAGGCGCAGCATCGCGGCTTCGATGACTGCTTCCCGATTGCCGATGTTGTGCCGGATCGCGGGGCGCCCGAGATCTGCGTACTCGGCGATGCGCTCGAGCGTGGCACCGGCAAGGCCATGCTCAGCCACGCAACGACCGAACGCCGCGAGA
This sequence comes from Polyangiales bacterium, assembly GCA_049670545.1. Lineage (GTDB taxonomy): Bacteria > Myxococcota_A > Polyangia > Polyangiales > Houyiibacteriaceae > SG8-38. Next base: position 1,844 of record JBATTM010000353.1, on the reverse strand, counting down.
ATCTGATCGGTCCGTTCGTCTTTGAGGTTCTTTCTGCCCATCGGGTCTAGACGGCGCTAGGCGTAACGGAATAGTCGCGATTTGTCGATCTTCCGCGTGTCGATCACGAGCGGCATTTTGTGCGAATCGACGAGTCGGTAGGGCGGTTCAACGCGGGGCACGAAATCCTGCTCGCCCAGGCGGATCGTCCCGGACGAGCGAGTCGGCGCACGCGCACAAAGAACGTGGGACTCGCGCGGGAAGAGTTGCACGTTGACGCATCCGTCTTGCAGGAGAGCATCGATCTCATTCCGTATCGCAGAAGTCGTGTCGTCGCGTCTTCGAAAGGCCATCGGAGTTCCCTGTTGCAAGCACACGTCGTCCCCCGTGTCGTACCAGCTCTCGATCGGGAATGCGCGACGTGGGAAACGGTCGCGAACGGTCAGAGGTTGCCATCCGTCGTTCTCCTCGAAGTCGAATTCGAACCGGTCGACGCTGAACTCGTACGGATCGTCCGAGCTCGGTGTGTGCGTGCGAAACGCGAGACCCGGCATCTCCGTCGAGCCAAACTGCTCGAGGATGGGGATGGGGCCGAAACGATCCCAGAGCCTTTCCAAGTCCCAGGGTAGGATCGGTTCGCCGCCAAGCTTGATCGCCTTGAGTCTCGATAGCCTCAATGACGGGTTGGCCGCGATCTCTCTTGCGAAGCTCGGGTACATCGAGATCACATCGGGGTCGTACACATCGAGATCAGCGAACTGGTCACCTGCGAAGTCTCGAATCTGCATGTCTGAGATCCGGATGTGCTCGCGCGCCACCGTGTGCGAGATACCCCCCACGAGGGCGGTTCGCTCGGGGAGCATCGGATAGTGAGTGAGATAGCCTTGCATGAGCTTCGCAGCGAGCCAGCTCATCTCTTCCTGTGTTCGGGGCAAGCGTAGGGGCTCTCCACCTCCAGAGCCGCCGGACTGCTGGACGATCACGCCCGCAACGGGCCGCCCCTCGAGGAGCAGGCGCCGTTGCGCGTCGTCTAGACACCCCCGTCGTAGGATCTCTTCGTAGTGCTCGAAGAGCGCCATCTTGTGAAGCACCTTCTTCGTGGTCATCTCGCCGAGGCCGCTTCGTGTGACGAGCGTGGAAGCGCCCTGCGCATGGTTCGAGCGAGCGAATGCGCCAGCATGCCGAGATTCACACTGAAGAGGATCGGCATCGTGTATCCTTTTTGCCAATCGGGGTTGAGGCGTTCGTACTCGGTCGCGAGCGCACGACCTTCAGCCGAGGACTGAACCGTGGGCGTATCCACGACGTTCTGGTTGCCCACGATACCGCGGTTCTCGTCGAAGTTGTCCCGGTAGAAAGTACGCGCAAACTGCGTCAACGCCGCCCGTTTCCACGGTGTGATGTGTTGGCTATGCAACGAGACGACGTTTCCCGACGTACGAGATAGAGAAACGTAGCTCTGCGGATACGCGCTCGTCACGAAGTGTGGGCTTCGCCACCCGTATCGCCGCCAAGCCTTCGGGAGCAGGACCCATGGTGCCAAAATCGTCTTATAGTGCCCACGGAAGGCCGAGCGAAAGTAGAAGTACTTGGAGAAGAAGAGGAGGCCCTTTCGAGTCTCGTGTTCCACCGGCAGATACGAGATCGTGAAGAACCCCTGCACCTGGGAACCCGCGTCGAGGAACGCGAGCACTGCCGTGTCCTCGCGCCGCACGAAGGTGCTGAAGTACCGCCAGTCGTCTTCGGGCGGGACCTGAAGATTCAGCATCTCCACCCGGAGCGACCAGATCTGGCGAAGGCGCCTCTCCGAAATGGACGGCCCATCGAAGTACTTGAAACGGAGACGTCGGTTTCCCATGATCTAA
>JBATTM010000352.1:0-8710 GCA_049670545.1 Polyangiales bacterium | reverse complement strand
CCAGACCGGTCAGTGCCTCACGCGCGCCTTCGAGATCCCCTTCGAGTGCCCCGACCAACACGTCAGCACCTTCAATGGACGTGAGCTCTTCGAGCTTTCGGCATGTGTCTCCGAAACGGTGGGCACCGAGTTGCTGACCGCTGCCCCGCACCATGTGCGCTGCAGCGTGGACCGCCCGTAGGTCGTCGGCCAGAATCGCGTTCTTCATCCGTGCGAGGCTCTGCTCTGCGGTCTCGAAGAAGCTGTCGATGACTTCGCACAGAAAGCCCGGCTCTTCTTGTTCGAGATCGAGGAGCTGTGCCGTGATGGTGGTATCGAGCGCGTTCCTCGGAAACGTCGAAGTACGAGCATCGGGGCGCGCCGCCCATCGCGCAAGGGTTGCTTGTAGCTGTTTCTGTGTGAATGGCTTCGACAGGTAGTCATCCATTCCCGCGGCGAATGCGGCGAGCCGATCGCCCGCCATCGCGTGCGCCGTCAGCGCCACGACCGGAACGCGGCGCCGCTCAGACTCTGCCTCGCGCTCCCGAATCGCGCGGGTTGCTTGATAGCCATCCATCTTGGGCATCTGACCATCCATGAGAACGGCCGCGTATGGATGGGACCCAGCCAATGCCTCGAGCACCGCCTCCCCATCTTCGACGCAATCTACCTCGTACCCGAGGGCGTCTAGATGTGCGGTGATCACCGTTCGATTGATCGCGTTGTCCTCCGCGACGAGGATGCGCATCCCCGTCGACTGTCGATTCGCAGGGGCGGCCACGGGAATCGAGACGCGCTCAGGCGGTGCCTGAAGAGGGCTTTGGGGCTGCGTACGATCCAGCGACTCGAGAAGGGCGCCGAGGATTTTCGCACGTCGGATCGGCTTCTCGACGTACACGCGGACTCCTGCGTTCAGCATCTCGCTGATCTCGTGTCGGTGCTCGCAGATGACGATCGAGGAGCTTCCGCGCGTGTTCGCCTCCTGAACGAGATCGGGGCCACGCGTGCGCCAGGACTTTCCGAGGCTTCGCAGGTCGATCAGCGTGACATCTGGGTGTGGAGGTGCGCCGAGAGTTCTCATTGCACCGTCGAACGTGGTGGTCGTCCATACCGCCATCCCCCATGCCTGAAACTGCGCGTTGAGAGTCTCGCGCGTGCGATGGTTGCTCTCGAGAAGCAAGACTTGCAGGCCTGAGAGGCCTTCCGCGACCGCCTCGAGCTCGTCGCTCAGCTGTTCTTCGAGTTCGAACCGTGCGCTGAACGAGAAGGTGCTTCCCTCGCCCACCGTGCTCTCCAGTTGGAGGGTGCCACCCATCAGTTCGACCAATTGTGTGCAGATCGGAAGACCCAGCCCCGTGCCGCCGTACTCGCGAGTCGTGGAGGCGTCGGCCTGAGAGAACGGGCGGAAGATCTGCTCGGCCTGTCGGGGCGACACGCCGACACCGGTATCCGTGACCCGAACCTTCACCTGCACGTGGGTGTCGGTTCGCTCGAGCACGTGCACGGCGATACTGACTTCCCCCTCGGTCGTAAACTTCAGTGCATTGTTGAGAAGATTCGAGAGCACCTGACGAAGTCGGAGTGGATCCCCACAGACCTCCCTGGGCACGTCTTCGTCGATGTCCATGGAGAGCGCGATTCCCTTGGCGCTGGCAGCGGAGGTGTAGTTCATCACGACTTCTCGGGTCGCGGTGCCCACGTCGAACGGCACGGACTCGAGGCGCATCTCCCCGGCCTCGATCTTCGATAGATCAAGCAAGTCGTTGACGATCGCGAGTAGCGATCGACCCGACCGCGCGACGTCACGCAGGTACTCGTCTTGCGGGTCGGGGAGGGCGTCCACGTCGATGAGCTGAAGCAAGCCGAGCATTCCATTGAGTGGGGTGCGTACTTCGTGGCTCACGTTCGCCAAGAATTGACCCTTGGCTTGAGCCGATGCCAATGCTGCGTCGCGCGCGCGACGGAGCGACTGCGCTTGAGCCGTAGCCAGCTGACGCATCGCTTCCGCTTCGTGAGCCTCCTCGAGGAGCTGAACCATGAGTTGCCTGCGTGACCACAACACCAGGCCGCCGACCACCGCGGACGCCCACAAGTGGAACGCAGCGAGCACGTACGCATCGTGGGGGACGTCGCGCGCGATCAGGGGCCATCCCACCGCGACGATGGCGACCATGGCAAGGTACGTCTGGAATCGATAGAGAAGGGCGCCCGTTGCCACCACGGAGATCGCCAAGGTGGTCGTGTTGGCGACGTTGCCGCTGACGGCGAACATGGCGAGTCCAAGTCCCGCAGCAACCGATATGGTGTAGAGAGAAATCGGGGTGTCGAACCGCGGATCGTCGACCCGCATGACGGCCCAGCCGATGAAGATCAACCCTGAGGCGAGAGAGCAAAAGAACACATGAGGGGCCGCCGGCGTCATCGGAGGAGCCACCAAGAACAGCAACGCCGCCGCCGCGTAGATGCCCGCCAACACGGGCAACATGTGAGACAGGGCCCGCAGGGATCGCAGCCGCACCCGGTCCTCGATCTGGTGTCGTCGAAGAGCCGCTGCCTTCAGGCTGTCTTCCAGGTCCTGCGTTTCTCGGTCCATCCCCCACCCAACAAGGTGCCCTAGCCGCCAACCCTTGTCACAACACCCCCCAAAAAAGGGGACTGTCCCCTTTAATTCGGGGTTAATTCTGGCAAGGTTTGGGGATGGTCGGGCGGAAGGAGTTGGAGGAGCTCGGGGCGCAGATTCGCCATCACGAGGCTGCGTATCGGGCGGGAAAGCCGGAGGTTCCGGATTCTGCGTTCGATGAACTGGTGGAGCGGTATGGCGAGCTGGCTGACGCGCTGGGGGTGGATCCGGCGGAGCGGCTCGATGCGCAGGTCGGTCAGGAGCATACCGCCGGCTTTGAGACGGTGGAGCATCGCGTGCCCATGCTCTCACTCGAGAAGTTGTCACCCAATCGCCGGGACAGCGGTGGTGCGCCGATGCCGATCGGTGATCAACTGTCCGCATGGTTTCGTCGTCGACGGAAGGAGCTCGAGATCGAGTCAGTCGAGGTCATCGTCGAGCCCAAAGTGGATGGCATCTCCGCGTCGTTGTGGTTTGTCGACGGGACTCTCCATCGAGCCGTGACACGGGGTGACGGGCGGCGCGGAGACGTCATCACGCAACAGGTTCGCCAGCTCGGCACGGTCCCCACCAAGCTCGAGGGCGTCACTTCCGGCGAACTCGAAATCCGCGGCGAGCTCTATTGGCCGCTCGACGAGTTCGCGCGTTTCAACGCGACCCTCGAGACTCCGCTCATCAATCCCCGTAACGGCTGTGCAGGTATGATGAAGCGAAAGGATCCAGTCGGGCTCGAGGCGACCGGCATTCGAAGCTTCTTCTATCAGGTCGCTTGGCAACAGAACGTGACCGTGCCCACGACCCAGTCAGAACTCCTCGAGTGGCTCGCAGCGCGTGGTGCCGATGTCTATTCCGACGAAGTCTTCGTCACCGATTCCGACGAAGCTGCGCTCTCCTACTGCGTCAGCTACCAAGACCGCCGCGACGCGCTCAACTACGACATCGACGGGATGGTCATCAAGGTCAACGACCTCGCGCTGTACACGCATCTCGGCGCCACGGGGCACCATCCGTTCTGGGGCATTGCCTACAAGTTCCCCCCAGAGCGCAAGCCTACGCGCCTCCTCGACATCGAGGTGTCGGTTGGCAAGTCGGGAAAGCTGACCCCGGTTGCGATCCTCGAGCCCGTGTTCGTTTCGGGAACGACTGTGAGTCGTGCCTCGCTACACAACTTCGTCGAACTCGACCGCAAAGATGTGCGCATCGGGGACACCGTGCTCGTTGAGAAGGCGGGCGAGATCATTCCGCAGGTCGTCGAGGTCGACAAGAGCAAGAGAAAGAGGGGCACCCGGCGTTTCGTCGCACCCAACGTGTGCCCGACGTGTGCGACCGATGTCGTGAGCGAAGAGATATTCGTCTACTGCCCGAACCCCGCGTGCCCCGACCAAGTCCGCGAGCGGCTGCGGCATTTCGCGAGCCGCAACGCCATGGACATCGATGGAATGGGATCGGTGCTGGTCGATCAGGCGGTCGACAAATTGGAGGTGCGCGCTCCAGATGATCTATTTCGGCTTACCATCGACGACTTCGCATCACTCGATCGCATGGGCGTCAAGAGTGCGGAGCGAGTCAAGGCCGGGCTCGAAACCGCGAAGGGTCGGGGTCTCGCACGGGTTCTCACGGGGCTCGCGATCCGTCACGTCGGTGAGACGATGGCGGAAGATCTCGCTGGACATTTCAAGACCGCCGACGCGCTCCTCGCCTTCGCAGCGCGCTATGCGGCGGAAGATGGCGACGCGATCGAAGCGGTGGCTCCTGCGAAGAGTACGGAACGCGGCGCGATTGAAGGCCTCGCTCGAAAGTCTGCCGACAGCATTTTCGTCGAGCTAGACTCGCCCGCCGTGCGCGCGGTGTTTGCTGGGCTTGCTGAGGTCGGCGTCGATCTCTCGGCGCAGGCATCGACCGTCAAGACCATCGATGCCATCGCGGGTAAGACGTTCGTGCTGACCGGTACGCTCCCCACGATGAAGCGAAGTGAAGCCGCCACCAAAATCAAGACCGCAGGGGGGAAGGTCGCCGGATCGGTGTCGAAGAAGACCGACTATCTCGTGGCGGGCGCCGAAGCAGGCAGCAAGCTCGACAAGGCCAACACGCTCGACGTCGAAGTGATCGACGAGGACGCGCTCCTGGCGCTGCTCGGCGCCGGCTAAAGTTTCGGAAGCGCCTTTCGCAACCTTTCGATTCCCTCCGCGATCTGATCGGTCGCGGTGGCGAAGCTAAAACGCAAGAACCCCTCTGCGGCGAGACCGAAATCGAGCCCAGGGCCCACCGCGACATGGGCCTTGTCGAGGATCTCGAACGCGAGCGACAGCGAATCGCGCTTGAAATGGCGCATGTCGACCAATACGTAGAACGCGCCCGGCGGATCGATCGGAATCGACAACCCGAGATCTCGAAGTCCGTCAAGGAGGAGCCTGCGCCGAGCCGCGTACTGTTCTCGCATGTGCGCAACATGTGGCGCCCCATCGGACAGCGCGGCGATACCGGCGTATTGCACGAACTCTGCGGCGGAGATGAAGAAGCTCTGTTGGAGGCTCTGGAGCGGTCGGATCGCCGCCTCCGGCGCAACGACGTACCCGAGGCGAAAGCCGGTCATGGCGTAGCGCTTCGAGAACCCATCGAGCACGTAACAATCCTGCGTGAGTCCGAGCGGCGATGTCACTTCGGCGTCGTCGTAGGTGAGGCCATCGTAGATCTCGTCCGATAGAATCGGTACGCCGAGGCTCGAGAGCGCCTCGACGACCTCAGGGGGCTGCACGGCACCCGTGGGGTTCGCGGGCGACGCAAGGAAGATCGCGCGCGTCCGCGGGGTGATTGCAGCCCGTACGGCCGCAGGGTCGATTACGAAGCCGTCCTCCGGGCCCGTTGGCACGAGGATCGGCACGCCACCGCATGTGGCGATCATGTTGGGGTAGCAGGGGTAGTGCGGGGTCGCGACGATCACCTCATCCCCCGGGTTCACCAGCAGATTCAGGCACAACAGAATCGCGGGCGACGTTCCACTGGTGACGATGACCTGATCCGGGCTGACCGCCACACCGCGACGTGCGGTGCACTCGTTCGCGATCGCGTCGCGCAATTCAAAGAGGCCGCGACTGTCGGTGTAGTGGGTGTGCCCGCTCCGAAGCGACTCAATCGCTGCGGATACCGCAGGCGGTGGTGCGTCAAAATTGGGCTCGCCCACCCCGAGCTGGACGATCCGAATCCCTTCGCGCGACATCGCCATTCCGCGCTCCATCACCTCCATGGCGAGGAAGGGCTGGACCGCCTCGGTGCGCTTCGCGAACATCGGCACTCGCTCTACGGCGCTAACTGCACGAGATCTAGCCGCAATCCCGGCGCGCCTCGAACGTCCGGCGAATCACCGTGAAACCGGGTGCGCAAAAGCCTTTGAATCTCGCACGATTACAGGTATGCAGCCTGTCCGCATGGAGTCGTTGGTCGTCACGGTGATCGGGAAGGACAGACCTGGGTTGGTCCAGTCGGTGTCCGCCGCCGTCGAAGCGCACGGCGGCAGCTGGGTGGAGAGCCGGATGGCCCACCTTGCGGGTCACTTCGCGGGGATTCTTCGGGCCAGCGTGCCGGAGTCGAGCGTCGAGGCGCTGTCCGAAGCGCTGCGCGGGCTTCATTCAGGCGGGCTCCAAGTGCTGATCGAGCGCGGCGTCACCACCGCGGTTGAGGAAGGCAGGGCGATCGTCCTCGATCTCGTTGGAAGCGACCGTCCGGGCATCGTGCACAAGATCTCGGAGGCGCTCGCGGCGCGCGGCGTGAACGTCGATGAACTCGACACCGAATGCGATGGGGCCCCGTGGTCAGGCGAAGCCCTCTTCAAAGCGCGCGCCCGTCTTCGAGCGCCGAAGGGGTTAGATCTAGACCAGCTCCGGGAAGGCCTCGAAGCGATAGCTGGGGATTTGATGGTGGACATCACCCTCGGCGAGCCCGACTGACCACAAGCGGCATCGCCCTCCAATTTCGCGTTGTACGGTGCTAAGGTCCGGATCCTTCTGTATGGCCAAGTCCCGCCGATCGCGAAGGTGGCGCGCCCCTTTTCGTCGTGTCGCCATGGCTGCCGAGAACGCCTTCGAGCTTGCGCGCCTCGGGCGATTCACCGACCCGATCCATGCGCCATACAAGGTCGTCCACAGGATGGAGATCGCGCGCCTTCGCCGGTACGGCGGCGACGATGCAACGCCGACGGTTCCCGGGCCGTTGCTCTTGATTCCGCCGCTCATGGTCACCGCAGAGATCTACGATGTGGCCCCCGACATCAGCGGCGTGAGCGCCCTGGTCGCGCAAGGGCTCGACGTGTGGGTCATCGATTTCGGCTCTCCCGAGCGGGAAGAGGGCGGGATGGAACGCACCCTCGATGACCACATCAAGGCGGTTGACGAAGGCATCGACTTCATCCGCAGCGCCACCGGTCAGGACCTGCATGTCGTGGGCTACTCCCAAGGCGGAATGTTTGCCTACCAGACCGCCGCGTACCGACGCTCGGAGGGCATTGCCTCACTCGTGACCTTCGGCAGCCCGGTCGATATCCATCGCAACATCCCCATGCTCGAAGACTCCCTCGCCGGTCGCATCTTCGAGGTGCTGCAGGGTGCGGTCGAGGTCCCGCTCGACAAGCTCGAAGGCCTGCCTGGCTTTCTCACGAGCAACGGGTTCAAGGCGCTCGCACTCCACAAGGAGGTGGGCCAGCTGGTCGACTTCGTCCAGAAGTTACACGACCGCAACGCCCTCGAGAAACGCGAGGCGAGGCGGCGGTTTCTCGGTGGTGAGGGGTTCGTGGCGTGGCCGGGGCCCGCGTTGAAGAAGTTCATCGATGAGTTCGTCGTACATAACCGCATGCTTTCTGGAGGCTTCGTCATCGACGGCCGCTCCGTGTCTCTTGCGGACATCACCTGCCCGGTGATGTTCTTCGTCGGCTCCAAAGACACCATCGCAAACGAGCGCGCCATTCGCGCGATTCTCGGTGCCGCGCCCAATGCGGAGGCGTATGAAGTGTCGATGCCAGCGGGCCACTTCGGGCTGGTCGTCGGGCGGCAAGCGATGAGCTTCACGTGGCCCACCGTGGCCACCTGGATTCGGTGGCGTGAAGGGGTCGGCGACAAACCGACGGCCCTTCTCGAGCCCCCGCCCCTCGAAGAAGCGGAGGAGGCCGATTTCGATGCGGTCGATTTCGACGTCGATCTATTTTATCAAACGCTCGTCGGTGCGTTTGGCGCCTGGTGGAAACGGATCGGGCGCGCGGCGACCGACGTCGGCGAAGAAATCGACAGTCTCCGCTGGCAGCTACCGCGGCTCAGTGTTCTCCAGCAGCTGAAGCCGGATACGCGCGTCAGCTTGGGGCTCGCGCTGAGCGAGCAAGCCCGGCAGAACCCGGACAGCACATTCTTCCTCTGGGAGGGCCGTGCGTTCTCGTATGCACAAGCCGACCAGCGTGTGAACCACATCGTTCGGGGCTTGGTGCGGTGTGGCGTGCGCCGTGGTGAGCACGTGGCGGTGATCATGGGGGTTCGACCGACCTATTTGTCGGTGACCGCGGCGTTGAGCCGGCTCGGCGCGATCCCGATTCTGCTCAACCCTTCGCGACCCGTCGAAATCCTCGAGGACACAATCAAGAACTTTCGCCCTGCGCACTTGATCGCCGACCCAGAAAACGCGGAAATCGGTCAGCGGCTCTCGAGCGAAGTCTTGATCCTCGGTGGAGCTCGCCAAGAGCGCTCGGTCCCGCGCGGCGCGGTCGACATGGAAATGATCGACCCCGACACGGTGGAACTCCCGTCTTGGTACGAGCCCAACCCTGGCTGCGCGCGGGACGTCGCGATGATCATGCTCACTGCCGGCAGGGGCAAGAAGCCGCGGGCTGCCAAGATTACGAATCAGCGCTGGGCGTTCTCGGCCTACGGCGCCGCAGCGGCATGCACGTTGTCCCCGAACGACACGGTGTACTGTTGCCTCCCCCTCCATCATCCGGCGGGGATGTTGGTGTCTGTCGGGGGCGGGCTCGTGGGCGGTTCCCGCCTCGCGCTCGCCGATCAGTTCGACCCGGGCCGTTTTTGGGAAGAGGTGCGACGGTACGGCGCGACGGTCGTGTTCTACGCGGGCGAGATG
>JBATTM010000351.1:0-11984 GCA_049670545.1 Polyangiales bacterium | reverse complement strand
CGAGAACACTTCTCCACACACCCCGAAAAAGGGGACAGTCCCCTTTTCTCGAGGGTTAATTCGGCTTGACCCTAAGAGGCGGGCTCATCAACCTCACGCCCTTATGGCTTCGCCTACGGCACTCGCCGATCGCATCAATCGTGGGGTTACCAAGCGCAACGCCCGCTGGTCGTTCGTCAGTGCACAGCCGTTCGGTGAAGCACTGGAACTTCGCCGATATCGCCTCGGCAATGGGCTAATCGTGCTCACGCTCGTCGATCGTTCTGCACCGACGGTCAGTTACCACACGTGGTTTCGCGTCGGCTCCCGTCACGAGAATCCAGGAAAGACCGGACTCGCACACTTGTTCGAGCACTTGATGTTCAATGAAACGAAGAACCACCCGCACGGCGAGTTCGATCGCTTGATGGAGCGAGCGGGCGCGGAAGTGAACGCTGCCACCTGGACCGACTGGACGTACTACTACGAGAACGCACCAAAGAACGCGCTGCCATTGCTGATCGAGCTCGAGGCCGATCGCATGTCGAACCTCGTTCTGCGTGGGCCGCAAGTGCGTTCCGAGAAGGAAGTCGTCGCAAACGAACGCAAGCTTCGCGTCGAAGACGACATCGAAGGGCGTGCGCTCGAGCGACTCTACGCGACTGCGTTCCGTCGACACCCCTACCGCTGGCCGACGATCGGCTGGATGGAGGACATCCGCGGTTTTACCGTGCAGGACTGCCGGAAGTTCTACCGAGCCCACTACGCGCCCAACAACGCAACCATCGTCGTCGCTGGGGACTTCAGCGAGCGAAAGGCACTCTCGCTCATCCAGGAACGCTACGGCCACCTATCTCCGACCCGAAACGTGGAACCCCCCATGCTCCCAAAAGAGCCGCCGCAGCGTCGTGAACGCGTGTTTCGTATCCAGGCGCCAACCCCGACCGACAAGGTCCTCGTCGGCTACCATGCCCCTGGGTTCGCACATCCCGACACCCCGGCCCTCATCGTCATCAACGAGTTGCTATTCGGTGGCAGAAGCTCACGCCTGCACCGGGCGTTCTGTGATGACAAAGAGATTGCCCTCTCGGTTCGTGGCGGCGTGTCGCCGTTCGTCGATCCGGGGTTGTTCGAGATCTGGATTTCGTTGCGCGAGGGCCAAATCCGCGAAGCCGCCATCACGCTTCTCGATACAGAAATCCACAGCCTGGCCGCGGAAGGCCCCAAACCAGAAGAGCTCGACAAGGCCGTCAATCAGATCGAACTGTCCTTCCTCTACAGCATGGAGACGGCGGGCGGGAAGGCCGAGCAGCTTGGCTTCTATGAGACCGTCGTCGCGGACGGCGCTGCTGCCTTCGATCGCCTCGAAGACTACCGTCGCGTCACGGCGACCGACGTGCGGCTGGCCGCAGCAACGTACTTTCGACCTGAACGCCGCACACGCGTCGAGATCTCCGAAGGCGCCGCGTGAACCGCAAAGCAAAGACTAAGCTGTACATCGAGTCGAGCGACGTGCTTCCGTTGGTGGACATCGAAGTCGCGTTCCCCATCGGAAGCCTCCAGGACCCGATCGGCAAGGAGGGCCTTGCCCGACTCACGAGTCAGCTGATCCGCCGAGGCCCACGCGGCGTCTCGAACGAGCGTTTCGAAGACCGCCTTGCTCAGATCGGCGCCCGCATTTCGATCGATACCTCGATGCGCACCACGCGCATCCGGGCCACGACCCTGCGCCGCAACCTCGACGACCTCGTGGGGATGATCGCCGACCTCGCATGGGCGCCCGCCTTGCGTTCGCGAGAGCTCGGCAAGCTGAAGCGTCAAGCACAGGCGGCCCTGCTGGCGAGGCTCGACGACGACCAGACCCTCGGCGCCATGCACTTCCGTCAGCGCCTTTTCTCGGGCCACCCCTACGGCCGCGCGTCCGGAGGCTCCCCCGAAAGCCTTCAACGGATCACCCTTCGCGACGTCGAACGCTTCTACGACCGATACTTCGCCAAGGGTGCGTACGTGGTGGGCTTCGCGGGAGATGTCTCTTCGGCTGATGCACGCGCCTTGGTGCAAACCCATTTCCCGAAGCGGGCTGGCAACGCGAACAGCACGCACGCGGTTCCTCCCACGAGAACCGCACGCGGCCGTCACGTCATCGTTGTCGACAAGCCCGAGCGCACCCAGACCCAGCTCTACATCGGCACACTCGGAGCGCGCACACACGACCGCGACCTCTTCCCCCTCGTCGTTTCCAACACCGCGTTCGGTGGCACGTTCACCGGCCCGCTGATGCAAGAAGTTCGCGCCGTGCGAGGATGGAGCTACGGCGCGTACAGCCGCCTCATGCACTCGACCCAACGTGACGCGTGGTACATGTGGAGCGCGCCAAGCGCCGACTACTCGGCCGATTGCGCCGCGCTTCAGCTCGATCTCCTCGACCGATGGGTCGACAAGGGGCTCGGCAACCGAGAAATCAAGTTCGCACAGAAGTACCTCGTCAATAGCCATTGTTTCGACCAGGACACACCCTCGAAGCGTCTCGAATCCCAACTCGACATGCAGCTTCTCGGCGTCCCCCGTCGCTACATCGAACGCCACGACGAACTCATCGCAGGCGTCACTCGAGCGCAAGCCAACGAAAGCACGCGCGCCCGCATTTCCCCGCGCGATCTGGTCATCGTCGTCGTCGCCACGGCGAGCGAAGTGGCGCCTGCGTTCGAGAAGCTTCCGGGCGTGTCCTCGCTCGAAGTGGTGCCCTATCGTACCGACTAGTTGCTGATCGCGCGCCGAAGTTCAGCGCGGCTCCAGATGCGCGGCACCGCGACCGACGAAAGCGAAGCCAGGCGCTTGGCCGACTCACTCAATTCGACATCGGGCTCTGGCAACAAGATCGTCTTCAGGTTTTCGTTGCGCGTGAAAAACTCGACCACGTCCATCGCTGCGGGGTCGTGGACGATCGAATGGATCACCAAGCCGGCGTAGTTCACTTCCTCGCTTTCGAGCTCACGCACGGCGTCCTCGAGCGACTCGACCGCCACGACTGGAAGCCCAAAGCTACGAATCTCCGCCTCGATCTCCTCGCGCACCCCACGCCGCGGTTCGAACACCAACAAAGGCAGCCGCGCCGCTTGATTGTCTCGTCGCAGCAGTGCGAGCAACACCGCGTCATGGATTGCATCTTCTTGATCGGCCGACAACGTTGGGAAGTGCAACGCCAACGACACGCCGTCGGTCGACCCTCGGACACGATGCACCGACCCGGTCAGGCTCATCGGTTGGCCCCCCGATGCGAGGTCGATCAACACGTGCACCAAATGCCCTGGCCGTAGATCGCGTTCGCCCGAAATCCGCACGCCACCAGCCGACAGATCATCGAGCGCGTACTGCCCAACGACATCGCCGTGTTGGAACACCCAAGCACGGCCATCCACATCCACCCTGGCGTGGATCCGTCTATCGCGCGGTGTGCGAGCATGCCCCATCGATCTCCCAGAGTGCCGAGCCGCCGGGACAAAAGCTAGTCCACAGAGGGGGATAGCCCGTTCGGTTGTGTGTCATTTTACAACCCGTTTTTAAGGGTTCTCAGAAGCGCTAGTGATTGTATAATCAGCGGGAAGAGAGGCCCCTATGCCAATGAACATGCGCATCCGCGAACTGATTCGTCGCAAGGGTGAAGACGTGTATTCGGTGTCACCGCTCTCGTCCGTCATCGACGCGGTGAACACGATGAACGACCATCATGTCGGCTCCGTGCTCGTCATCGAAGCGGGCTATCCCATCGGGATCTTTTCCGAACGTGACGTGTTGGTGCGCGTCGTCGCAGCACAGCGCGACCCTCTCGAGACCAAAGTGTCCGACGTCATGACGACCCGCCTTCACATAGCGTCTCCCGAAGACAGCGTGCTCGATGTCATGCGCCTCATGACCGAACGCCGCTGCCGTCACATTCCCGTCATGGAGCACGACAAGCTCCTCGGGCTCGTCTCCATCGGTGACCTCACCAAAGCCATGCAACACAGTCTCCGCCAAGAAGTCATCGAGCTTTCCAACTACATTGGCGGTCCGTTCCTCTCCTAGAGCGCGCGTTCTTTTCCCCAACACGCACGCCAAAAGGCCACCTGAGCCCCAAACCAGGTGGCCTTTGTTTATGGCGCGTTGGTCGTCGACTCGCGCAACGCTCGGATCGCGCGACCGATACATTTCGCGTGGCCTTCAGCGAATACACGATCGTCCTCTTCCTCTGCGCACTGTCGGTCGGCCTCACGTTGTACGGATTGGGCGTGCCGCTCGTGAAGGCTTACTACCTGACCAAGCTGTTCGTCCTTCTTCCATTCCCCTGACCCGCGAGGATACGAATGACTGAAAACCGAGATCGAGCGAATCTCTACCGAGACCAACACGGCCTTACCACCGTCGAGTACATCATCGTCCTTGGGCTGATCGCCATCGTGGGCATTGCCGCCTGGAAGCAGTTCGGCGAGACGCTCACCGGCGAGATCGAAGCGGCCGATACCTACATGTCCGACGTGGTTCAGTAGGGGGTAGCTCGTGCGCTGCGCTCTCACGATCGCCCTCGTGATCTCTGCTGTCGCTGCTCTCGCGGATTGGCGAACGGGAAAGATTCACAACTGGATCACGCTGCCTCCCGCTGCAGGCGCCCCGATCGCGTATGGCGTTCTCCTGGGGCCTCGGGTCGCCGCGTTGAGCATCGCGTCACTGTTGTTGTGTGCCGTGGTGCCCTACGGACTATTCAGATGCGGCGCGATGGGCGGCGGCGATGTCAAGCTCTTCGCTGCCCTCGGGGCGACGACGGGTGCGGAGCTCGAAACGGGCCTCGAGATCGAACTGACTTCGCTCCTCGTTGCGACCCTGGCCGCGATGACAGTGTTGGTCTGGAAGGGTCGGCTCGTCGGCTATTGCCTCGCCCTCGCTCGCGGCCGCTACCGCGGCGCACATAGATCGGCGAGTGACCTTTCCCTTACGCCGATTCGGCTTGGCGGCGCGATCTTTGCTGGGACCACCGTCGTCATACTTCCGACCCTTCTCGCCTCGGGGGTGAGCCCTTGAAGCTGAGCGCGCCGACCGGCGACTTGCTGGCTCACGAGCAGGGCGCCGTGTTCCTCGAGTTTCTCGTCGTCATCGTCCCCCTTTGGGTGTTCTTTCTTTGCATCGTTCAGCTCGCGTTCTTTTCCCACGCGAATCTGCTGGTCAAGCACGCCGCGGATTCCGCTGCGCGCTCGGCGAGCGTCGTGCTTCCCGATGATCCCGCCGAGTATGGAGGCGAGCCCAAGATGACCGTTTCTCGCTCGCCGCTGGCCTTCGCTGAGATCGCCAGTGGCCTGGATGCGCTTTCCTCTTCTTGGGAAGGTCTTTCAGACACCCGACCGCCCAACTACTCTGATCAGGCGCCTGTCGCGAATCTCGGTCGCTCGAGGCTCAACACCATCCGTCTTGCGGCGCACGTTCCGTTGATGAGTTTGGCGCCTGCGAACATGGGGTTTGACCGTTCTCCGACGATTCGAGCGGCTCTGGCGAGCCGTCGCAGCATTGCCGGCTCCTTCTTCTACCAGCCCTTTGCGGTCGCGGTGACCTTCCCTGGGTTCTCGGCTGGTGTCCTCTCCGAACCCGAGATCACCGTTCGTGTTACCTACGCACTCCAGTGCAGGGTTCCTGTTGCACGAACCCTGCTCTGCTCCGCATTCGACGACTTGGGTGCGACCGGGGACTTCGACGCCGCCTTCCTTCCCCTCATTGGAGGCTTGGTCCGCGGCCGGTTCAAGAAGTTTCAGCATGAGACCACCCTTCTGATCCACGACGCTCCCTATGCGTACAGACCTCAGGGAGCGATCTGATGAACGCGCTTCGGACTCTGCGCCGAAACACCGACGGCTCGGTGATGACGATGTCGTTGTTCATGGCGCTCTTCATCGTGGGTGCGATCTACTACACGCTCGGTGTCGGTGATGCGATTCTCTATCGGCGTATGATGCAGGACGCGGCCGACGCAGGGGCGCAGGCCGCATCGATCGTCGCTGCGAAGGGCATGAACCTGCACGTCCTCCTCAATGTCGTGATGGCGGTTACCGCGGGGATCCTTCTCGTCATCAGGAGCGTGGAGGTGATGCTCGAGATCACGCTCGGCATCTTGGCGGGTCTGGCGGCGACGATCGTTCTTGCAGTGAAGGCGGGCGCATTGATCGCGACTCTGACCCCGATCGAACACTCAGTGGAGCGCCTCGGAGACGGTATCGAGGAGTTCGTCAAAGTCGCCCATGATGCGCTCGACGTTGCCCACGAGGCGGTGCAGCACGGGTTTCCTCTCCTCGCAGAGGCGCGGGCCATCGACTCGATGGCGTTTCGGGACGAGTACCGACCGACGGTTGCGGCTGGTTTCGTCGTTCCGCTTCTCGGTCCTCCGCTTCCATCCGGCGCCTTCGGGCTTCCCGTACGAAAGGGTTCACTGGGCATCACCTGCGACCGCATCGCTGACGGACTCGGTAGGAAGCTCGACAACGTTTCCTCCAAGGTGCCGAAATGGCTGACGCGCTTCCTTGGAGGCCTGATTAGCAAATCGCTGCGACTCGGAAAGAATCGAACGTGTGACGACGACGTCGTCGAGGCTCCGCGCATCATCTTGGGAGAACGCTCAGATGGCAGTGAGCTGTGGCTCGGGCACGAGGAGTTTCAGTATCGCGCCTACGACATCGGCGCGAATACGCATTCCGGGGCCTGGGGCAGAGGAGAACGTGGGGTCCGGCTCGCGCAGGGCGGGCGACGTGATGGGAGCGACATAGTCCGGCGGCTGCACTCGCTTGGTCGGGTCGGCTTCGCGCAATCGGAATACTACTTCAGCGGCACGGAGCCGAGAGAGGAATGGCTCTGGAAACAGCGTTGGCGGGCACGGCTCCGCCGCTTTCGTGCGTCGAAAAATCGAGTTCCACAGGGCCTCTTGAGAGCATGCACCGCGTCTCGAGGGATTGGCCGTGTGGACGATCTTGCGAGGCTCTGTGATGTCGTTCGAGACTTCTCGCTCAACGCGGTCTCGGCACACTGATGCCTGCACGAACTCGGAGCCTATGGGTTGACGAGGAAGGGGTGGCGTTCGCTGAAGCCTTGGTGACACTGCCGTTCTTTGCGGCCGCGCTAGCGGGGATCGTGGCGCTGAACGGCACATACGGGGCGAAGTTCGAGGCGAAGGCTCGCGCACGACGAATCGCCTGGCTTCAGGCTGAGTCCGGTGACTGCCCGGCGACCAGCTGCGGGTCAGAATGTGCGCGCATCGAATCGGACATTCAGACGCGAGGCCTTTCAGATGCGCTCCGCGTCACCGAAGGAGGTCGCTCCGGGTCGTCCCTATTGCGAGAGGTTGGGGAGTATCTCCTCGGTGGAACGACCGTCGGTATCGGCACCGCGCGCGCACGAAAGCCCGGGTTGCTTGGCGGCGGAATGATCTCGCAACACGCGGCCAATCCAATGCTTTGTAACACACGCGCTCGCGTCACCGAGGAAGGCGACACCGCCCTTGCGCTTGCCTGCGAATCTGATCTTCGGTCCGTTCGATACGCACAAGGAGTCTGTGAATGATCCGTGTATTCTCGCTTGCCGCCGCTCTGGCCCGTGTCGCCGCTCTGAGCGTTGCTCTTGCTGGAGTCGTGCTCTTCGTACTTCTCCATCGTGCGCGCGCGGAGATTGACGAGAGGTTGATCGATGTTGGCTCGCAACTAATGCAATACCCAGGGTCCCCGCTCGAGACCGAACGGGTCCTTCGCATCAATGGGTCGGTCTTCCATTTCCGAAGCCAGACCGTCGATGCTTCATTCGATGAGGTACTCGATCACCACCGAACGCAGTGCGACACGAACGACGGGATGCTCGCAGAGCAACTCAGCGCCCAGCTCGGGAAGCCCGCACGTCACGGCGACGGGGTCTCGCTGAAATCTCTGGCGACGACCGAAGCGCGGGTCGACACGCGTGGTTTCGTCGCCTGCGTGGATCTCGGTCGTCGCTCCCTCGGTTTGCCGGTCCTGATCGAGCGCCTGGCACGCCTTGTGCGCACCGGGAGTCTCGGAGAACTCGGCGTGGCGCGTTACGCGTACGCAGAGGCGAGAAAAGATGATCCGACGCAAGCCTTGGTTCTCACTGCTTGGTCGGAGAAGCTCGAGCTCTCCGATCTCTTGCTTCGTGAGGGGGCTGATGCAGCGGGCGCAGACCTCCCTGGGCTTCCGCGGCCGCCAGGTTCACATCGGATACTGTCCGCGTCAGAGGTAGACGCTCCTACCTCGGTGGCCGTGTACCGATCTCGGGGAATGCGGTCGGAACAGGTGGTCGCATTCTATCGTGACTTTCTCAAATCCCGAGGCTGGACCGTTCTCCAGTCGGATCTTGAGCGGCGAGCGACAATCGGCGATTCCAGCGTGCTCGCCGCGGGGCGGGACGAGCAAGTCGTTACGGTCGTTTCGAGTACTTCCGATCCGGGGGACTCAGTTTCCGTCTTGTTGGTCGCGGGGTCACGGTGAACAGAACGGCGGTGTTCGCCTCCGCCGGGGTGGCCCTTCTGGGGTTCTTGTTGCTGAGCGTCTACGTTCGCCAGGTCCGACTCGAGGTGACTGGTGGGCCTTTGGCAGAGGTGCTCATCATGCGAAGAGACGCGCATCGCGGCGAACCGGTGACCGAGGAGTTGCTGCTCGTTGGCTCCATGCCGGAGGCCTACGTCGAGCCGCGGCACATCGCTGCGGAAGACCTCCCGCGCGTCGTTGGAGTGCGCCTGGGAGTCGACGCCCGCGCGAACCAGGCTCTCCTATGGACGGACCTCACGACAGCGACGCGAGAGAACGTCACCCTCGCGAGCAGGGTCCCAAAGGGGATGCGTGCGATTGCGATTCCGCGCACGGAGAGCAACGCTTTCGGGGGTCTATTGCGCCCGGGCGACCGTGTTGACGTACTCCTCACGCGGAGCAGGTCAGGCACCGATTCCAGCATCGTGACCGTTCCCCTCTTGCAGAACCTTCTAGTTTTGTCTGTCGGTGGGAACGTTCGGTCTGTCGGCGAGCTCCAGGACGATCGTCGCGGGGGCGTGAGCCTACTGATATCCATCGATCAGGCTGCTCTCCTGGTACAGGCACAACGCGGTGGAGAGCTTCGTCTCGTCTTGCGAAACCACGACGATGTCGAGATCAGCTCGCACGTCGATGAAACCACCGACCTGGATGTGCTGGAACAAGAGGCGCGCGCGCGTCGCCAACAAAAGGTTCGACTTGAGAGGGTGAATTGAACCGTTCTGGCAGTCGCGCGGCACTGTTCGCGGTGGGCTTCGCGAGTCTCGCGCTAACGCTCTGCGCATCCGCCCAGATCGATCCGACCGAAAGGCTCGTTCTCAGGGAGGGCGAGCAACGAAGCTTGTCCGCGAAGGGAGTGAAGAGCTACTCCGAGGGCGCCCCTGGTGTTGTCGATATTCGCGTCACTCGCGATCAAAGCAGATTCGTCATCGTTGGGCGGACTGAGGGCTTCGGCTCACTTCTCCTAATTCGTCACGACGGTTCTCAAGTGCACTACACCATCGAGGTGATCCCGGCCGGTGCGAGCAAGGGTTCTGCCGGTCGCGAGAATGTACGGCTCGACCTCTATTTCGTGTTGATCCAGGAGCGGTTCAGTCATCAAATCGGTCTGAACTGGCCGGGCAACGTAGGGAGCACGCTCACACCATCGGAAGCTTCCCTCGCCGTCACCGGCGGTAGCGGTATGCCGACCCAAACCGCATTCCAGATCCTCCCCACGACGTTTCTGCCGAGCCTCGATGTCGCCCAGGCGAAGGGTTGGGCGAAGCTCTACCGCCAGGCTGCGATCGTGACTGCGAACGGCACAGAGGCCGTGTTCAGTTCGGGAGGAGAATTCAACGTTCAGGTCCAGAACAACCTGACGGTCAACGTTCAATCCATCGAGTTCGGCACCCGCGTTGCCGTTCTACCCCGGTACGATCCGCGTACGGGCAGGATAGAACTCGAAATCACTGCAGAGGTCTCCGATCTCGACCAGGAGCGTGGCTCACAGGGAATACCCGGACGCCTGACCACCCATGTCGAGACGTTGGTGAATCTCGAACTCGGCCAATCGATCTCGTTGGCCGGGATCAGCGCGCGCAGTGAGAAGCGAAGCAAGAACGGAATCCCCGGTCTGGCAATGGTCCCCATTCTCGGCGCGTTGTTCGGAACGCACGGCCGAGACTCCCAAGCCGATAAGTCTTACATGCTCGTGGTTCCCTCAGTGGTCGAGCCGGTGAGCCTGACGCAGCGCAACCGGATCGACGAAGCGATTCGCACATACGACAGCTTTCAAGGTGGAGTTGATTCGCGCGACATCTTCGACCAGCCGCGCTCACGGTCGAATGCCGGCGCTGGGGACCCCGGACCATGACCTTCGGCATCAAAGTCGCGATCGCACGTGAAGGAGGCGAGTGGCAGGCGTTGGAGCTCCCGCCCGCAGCGTCCGTTGTGATCGGACGTGATGATGGGTGCGACGTCGTTCTTCCCTCGCAGGACATAAGCAGAGTCCACGTCACGATACACGCCGATTCCGACGGTCTCCGTATCGTTGACACGTCTGTGAACGGCACGAGAGTTGGCGATCAAATCCTGCGATCGATGGAGCTGCGCGTGACCGACGAGACTGAAATCGTCATCGGCCCCTATTCGGTGCGGCTTGGGCTTGCCGGGTGTGAGTCTCGGAGAACCGCCGACGGTTGCGACCCGTCGACGCCGGCGTTCCGCCGCATGCTTCATCAGGCGTTGCTCGATCACCTCGATCTCGCGTCGTTCGACCAGGCGGGAATGGGTGACGAGATCATGCGCCCCAAAGTGACTGACGCTCTCGAGCAACTCCTTGGCAAGCTGTGGGTCGAAACTCCAGAGGCCTTCGACAAAGCGTCGCTGATCGCCGAAATGGTTGATGAAGTGCTTGGACTCGGCCCGCTGCAATCCTTGCTTCACGATGATCAGGTGTCCGAGATCATGGTGGTAGACCCCGAGACCATCTACGTCGAGAGGCACGGGCAAATCACGCGGACGCTATTGCGTTTCACGGATGAGGAATCGTGCCGTGCCGTAATCGAGAGGATCGTGACCCCACTGGGGCGCCGAATCGACGAGAGCACCCCCATGGTGGATGCGCGCCTCCCAGATGGATCGCGCGTAAACGCGGTGATACCGCCGCTGGCGGTCCGAGGCCCCTGCATCACTATCCGAAAGTTTCCGGCTCGAGCCCTGGAGATGTCCGACCTCGTCTCGGTTGGGAGCCTGACATCCGAGATGGCCGAGTTTCTCGCATCGTGTGTTCGAGCCAGAAAGAATCTTCTGATATCCGGCGGTACCGGGAGCGGGAAAACAACCCTCCTCAACGTCTTGTCTCGCGCGATCCCGTCACAGGAGCGAGTCGTGACGATCGAGGATGCTGCTGAGTTGAGAATGCAACAGCCGCACGTCGTCTCGCTGGAGGCGAAACCCTCCAACGCAGAAGGCACCGGCGGATACTCCATCCGCGACCTCGTCAAGAACGCACTGAGGATGCGACCTGACCGCATCGTCGTCGGCGAATGCCGTGGAGGAGAGGCTTTCGACATGCTGCAGGCGATGAACACCGGGCACGAAGGCTCGATGACCACCACGCATGCCAACAGCACAAGAGAAGCTCTAGCCCGAGTTCAAACGCTGTGCATGATGTCGGGGTTCGATCTCTCTCCGCGCTTCATTCGGCAACAGGTCTCCGCGAGCATCGATATCGTGATTCAGCAAGCGCGGTTCCCCGACGGAACACGACGGATCACGGAGATCGTAGAGGTCGATTCACTCGACTCCAGCGAGGAGCATGTGCTGCGCGACATCTTCACGTTCAAGCGGCTGTCGGGAAGCGACACTGAGCAGGTTGAATCTGGCCACGTCGCGTCAGGGTATGTTCCTGGCTTCGTGGAACGCGTCATCGAATCAGCTTCGCGGGAGGGCGCGAGGAGGCGCTAATGGCCGTCACGC
>JBATTM010000350.1:0-8448 GCA_049670545.1 Polyangiales bacterium | reverse complement strand
CCCGAGCCTCATTCCGAACGCCACAGAAGAGCTCCTGCGGATCGAGTCGGTCGTTCAGGGGCTGTCGCGCACCACGACGCAAGACCTCGAGTACTACGGGACGAAGATCCCCTCCGGAAGCAAAGTCCACAACCTCTACGCCTCCGGCAATCGAGACCCGCGGCATTGGGGCGACGATGCCGACGCGCTCGACATTCGCCGCTCCGCCGACAAGCACCTTTCCTTCGCCCAAGGGCCACACTTTTGCGTCGGTGCACACGTGGCTCGCCTGATGATCCGCGTCTATTTCGAGGAGATGGGAGCGCGTATCGGCGAGCGTTTCGAGGTGGACTGGGCCCATGCCGAGCGTCGGCAATCTGGATTCACCCGCGGTTACACCAAGCTCCCGATTCGCATTCGAGCGTGACCAAGCTTCGCATCAGATTCGAGCCGTCCGGCTTCGAAGTAGACGCCGACCCCGGCGAAACCATCATGGACATCACGGATGCGAACCCAGAGGCGGACATTCCGTACTCATGCCGGACCGCCACCTGTGGGACCTGCCGCGTCCGGGTGGTGGAAGGAGGCGCCTCGTTGATGCCCGCGGACATCGATGAAATCGAGGTGCTCGAGATTTTCGGCGACACCCCCGATCGCGTTCGCCTCTGTTGTCAGGCGCAGGTGGCGCCCTCAGACGCCCGCCGACTCACCCTCGAGGTGTGCGACGACTAGCGAAGCTCGGGGAGACCCGTCCCTGAAACCACACCACCGCGTCGCGTAGAGAGTCGTCCATGGGTCGCGGGTTCCAACCCAGCTCGGTTCTGGCCTTCGTGTTGTCGAAGTCTCCCATCGTCTCCATCAGAAGAATACTGCTCATGCTGAGAACGGTGTCTCGCCCGAAGGCGTGGGTGAGTTTCTCGAGTGACCAGACGCCGCTCTTGAGGGCCCACATCGGAATCCGAAGCTGCGGTCGCTTCGCGTTTGCGAACGCGGCCGTCTTCGTCGTGATCTCCTTCATATCCATCATGCGATCCGCAATGATGTAGCGTTCGCCGACCACGCCTCGTGTCTCCGCAAGGAGCATTGCGTTCGCGGCGTCCTCGATGCCGACCACCGACATCTTCGCATTCCAGTACACCGGCATCGTGCCTTCGACCGTTCTCTTGACCAAGTCGCCGTGCGGGGTCGGTTGGTGGTCGTGTGGCCCAAACGTCGTGGCTACGTTGCAGACAATGCCCGGGAAGCCGGTCGCGCACCGCTCGAGGAGTTGCTTCTCCGCCGCGACGCGGCTTCGCACATAGGCAGGTGCAAGATGTTCCCAGTTGAAGGCGTCTCGCTCGGTCGCCTTTCCAGATGGGTTGAGCCCAATCGTGACGATCGAACTCGTGAATACGAATCGATCGACCTCAACCTCCGCAGCCATGTCGATTGCAGTGCGTGATCCCTCAACGTTCGTCTTGAAGAGGGGTGTGCTGTCTCGAAGCCACGAGCGGGCGTCGACGATGCAGTAGAACACGGTGCTGCATCCTTCCATCGCCTCGCGCAGCGTGTGCGGGTCGAAGACGTCCCCGGTTCGACGCTCGATGTCGAGATGGTCCGTCATCGACGTGTTGCTCGACTGTCGCGTCAAGATGCGAACCGGTCGTCCTGCGTTCGCAAGTGCCATCACGACATGGCTTCCCAGAAAGCCGCTTGCCCCGAGTACCAACGCCTTTGTCTTGCTCATTCGGGTTCTCGGGTTGGGCAGACTGTTATCCGACTGGCTCGCAGATCACGATCGGAATCACGCGGTCTGTCCAGACTTCATAGCTGGCGAAATCCGGGTAGTGAGCGACGAGCCGCGGCCACAGGCGCGTCCGCTCGTCTGCCGTCGCGTCTCGGGCGATCATCTTTCTCTTTCGCTGCTTGATCTGCACTTCGATCTTGGGATCGGCCTGGATGTTACGGTACCAAAGAGGATCGGTGGGGAGGCCGCCCTGTGATGCCACGACGATCACGTTCTCTCCGTCTTCGATGAAGATCAGTGGCGCGATCCGCGGTTGACCGCTCTTTCGGCCAATGGTCGTCAACAGGAGGACCGGAACGCCCCAAGGGAACGCCGCGCCGACGCGCCACTTCGATCCCAGAAGCCCGCCGGTCCATTGGTACACCGCGACGTTGACCTTCGACATCGTGCGGATGATCGTCTTCACGTAGGGCTTGTCGAGCCCCTCGGGCTTGGGCTTGATCTTTGCGGTTCCCGTCGTCATTTCCATCTTTCTGCAGCCTAGTCCTTGTTCGCTTTGCGAAGAATCGTCAAATACGCACGGTCGATCGCCGAGAGTGGAAGCCGCTCGAGCGATGATCGGAGCGGATCGGGCTTCACCGAGTACACCGGTTTGGGTCGCCTCACGGTCAGTGCCTTTTCGATCGTCGCGGCAAGCAAAGTTGGGTCGTGCGCCGACCGGATTTGCTTTCCCGCGAGCCGCTTCAGACGCTGAATCACTCGCTTGAAGCGCATCGTTTCAGACTCGGCGACGGAAAACGCGCGTTCGATCCCCTCGACCATGTCGGTCTTGAACGGCCCCGGTTGAATCGTGATGACCGCGACGCCCAACAGTGCCAACTCTCGACGTAGCGCATGCGAGTACGCCTCGATTGCATACTTCGTCATCGCATAGGGCCCGTTGAACGGTGCCGTCGTCTGCCATCCCGTTTCCGAGCTGATGTTGACGAGGCGACCCTTGGCTCGTTCGACGAGCGGAAGAAACGCCTTGTTGACTCGATAGGTACCCATGACGTTGATGTCGAGGATTCTCTGAAGCCGCGCTTCGGGAATGTCGGTCAATGAGCCGACCCCCATCACACCTGCGAAGTTGACGATCGCGTCGAGGCCGGCGGTTTGTGCCTCAATGGTCTGTCTCGCCGCCGCGATGCTCTCCTGGGCAGTCACATCGAGGATGATGGGGACTAGGTTCGCGCTCGATTGGAAAACCTGAAGCTGTGCGTCGTCGAGATCGCCGGCGAACACCAGCCATCCATTCTCGGCGAGCCGCTTGACGAGCGCTCGTCCGAGCCCCCCTCCCGCTCCGGTGACGAGGGCACTTCTTCTAGGCTCGTCGGTCAACTCTCTACGCGCGTTCACGGAGCCCAGGATTCCTTCGTTCGAGGATGCTCTCCGTCCGCGTCTTCAGCCACTTCTCGGCCGAAGATCCTGGCTCCATGATCCAGAATCGGTTGTTTCGAATTCCCTCGAGAGCTTGGCGGGCCACTTCGTCTGGCTCCGTGAGTTTGAACGAGACCCCAACACTCTCGGCGAGCGCTTTCATGTCGGTATACGGCTCTGGTGCCGCTCCTTCCGCTTGATAACGTCGGGGCTTGTTGCGGGCCGAGTTCAGGATGTTGGTGTTGACCAAGTAGGGGCCTGGAAACAGGACGTGGGCGTGAAGCTTCGTGTCGTCCATCAAGAACTGGTAGTGAAGCACTTCGGTGAGGCTCGTCACCGCGGCTTTCGTCGATGCGTAGATCGGGGTGGTGGTCATCGACACCAATCCACCGTTGCCTGATGACGTGTTGATCACGTGCCCCTCTTGGCCCTTCTCCAGCATCGTCGGCACGAACGCGCGAATTCCGTTCGCGACCCCCATCACGTTGACCGCGTAGCCCCATTGCCAGTCCGCATCGGGGAGCGTCCAGATTCTTCGCTTGGCTTCTTTGATACCCACCCCGGCGTTGTTGAAGAGCAAGTGTACGTTCTCGAATCGCTCAAACACGTGATCTGCAAGCGCGGCGACCGACTCAGGTTTCGTGATGTCGACGCGAATGCCCACGATGTGTTTGGTGTCGAGCCCGTCCGCTGCGAACGAAGCGACTGTCTGGTCGAGTGCTTCCTGGTCGATGTCGGCAAGCACGACGCGGGCGCCTTCGTTAGCGAGCAGTCGCCCGAGCTCTCTCCCGATGCCGCTCGCTCCGCCCGTGACCACCGCGACCTTCTGCGCGAAATCATCCATCGTTCTTCGTGCCCTCGGACGCGAGCGTGATCTCGACGCCCCGCGTCGGGTCGTCGTAGCGCTGCACCAAGAAAGGTTCGAGCCATTCTCCGGGCACTTGGCGGAGGATTTCGCCGCTGGTCGTCGAAGCCCCCTCGGCGAATTCCATGCTCACCAATCGGCGCACGGGGACGTCGACCAATGGATCGAAAACCGACTCACGGAGAATCACTTCGCCGTCTTCGATGTGGTGAATACTGTCGTAGTTCCGTTCCCAGTTGAGCTGCGTGAGAAATACGTCGCCGTCGAAACCACCATTTCCGTCGATGGCTGGCATTGCTTTGAAGCAAAAGAAGTGCTCGGTGAAGACACGCTCACGCTCAGATGGCGCACCGAGCTTGCCGTGTAGCTCGAGGAACGTGATGCCGTGCCGCGAGACTTTGGCGCCCACCCGTGCGTCGTTTCGCGTGAACTCGGTCGTCGCAATCTTCTTGGGTTCGCCGAACTTCTCTCGCCCACCGATCACGACGAACTCACCCTCCATCGGCATCGCGAGCACGTAGTGCCCAGGTCGTCCTTCATAGGTGCACGCCACGCCCACGGTGGCGGCGCCGACCGTCATCACGTGATCATTCTTGAAGTGCATCGTCACGTTGGCGAACTGGACGAAGATCTCGGGCGACGCCGCCGCCACCAGTGGCTTCGGCAAGAGCGCCGCCGCGATCTCGGGGTCCGTCTCGTATCGCGCCCGTATCGATTGCACGACGTTCTTCATGCCGCCCGCACCACCCTTGCGTGCGGCGACCTGTTTCATTTCGCGCACGTATCGAAGCTTGGCCATGTCACTCCCCCGCCGAGTCGGCGACGAACTCACTCTTCTTCGGCCCAATACGCGAAGCGAGCGATTGAAGTGGAGCCTCGTCCAGCTGGTAACACTCGATAGCGTTCTGGCCGAGCATCTTCGTCAGTTCCGGCTCTGGAATCCCGGTCATGTAGGTCCGCATCTTCTCCGCGGTGTGCGGCCAAGAGCCCTCGGGATGAGGAAAGTCGGTTCCCCACATGATGTTGTCCATTCCGATTTCGTGCCGTACCGCGGTGCTTCCCTCGTCGAACAAGGCAGACGCGCTGAGCCAGCAGTTTCGGTCGAAGTATTCGCTCGGCTTCATCGTGAGATTCGAGCGGAAGTCACCAAGTTTGCCGGTCGTATGCTTCACCGAAGCGCGCACGTCCATCATCTCGAGCATCGACGGCACCCAAAACTCGCTCACCTCGGTGAGGCAATACTTGAGTTTCGGGAACCGCTCGAAGACGCCCCCGAAAATCAAATGCCACATCGGCCTCGCCGCCCACCACGCGAACTCGACGAGGTAAATTCCCATCGCACCCGGGAGGTCGAGATCGAACTCTGGCCCCGGGCCCGAGTGATTGTGGACGACGATTCCCGTCGTTTCGCAGGCTTCCCAGACCGGGTCGTACTTGGGGTGATTGTACGATGCATACTTGCCTGTCAGCGCAGGTATGAGGATGCCTCGAAGGCCTTGGTCGGACGCCCAGCGGACTTCTGCCACAGCCTCGTCGACGTCGTACAGCATCGGAACCACGGCAAGCCCGATTCGACGTGCGGGATTGGTGGCGCAGAACTCGGCGATCCATCGGTTGTGTGCCCGTGCTCCTGCCCACTGAAGCGTCGGGTCGACACCCCAAGGCTTGAGGCTCAGCCCCGCACCAAACGGCGGTGTGTTCATCTCGGTGATCCCGTCTGGGAACAGCACCTCGGCCGCCACACCATCCGCGTCGATCACCTTATCGCGCATGATGGGGTCCCAAGCCGCCGTCAGTTTCTCCTCGTTACCGGCGCGCCATTTCTCGTTGAAGTCCTGGATGAGGAACTTCTGTTCGGCGAGCTTCGTCATCTCGATCTGACGTGGCAATATCTCGTCGAACACCGTGCGGTACTTCGGATCGAGATACGCACGATACGCCTCAGGCCGAAGCCCGGCGTGCCCGTCGGTCGACACGATGAGATACCGGTCGGTCGGTTGCGCGGTCACGAATCGATCCTCGGGTCCACGTGCTCCAGGATAAACGTTGCGACGCTTTCGGTGAAGACGTCGTTTCGATCACCCGCCACCATGTGCGCCGCGTCGGCGAGGTCGACGTACGTCGCGTGCGGCACGAACCGGAGGAACTCCGCGGCCGCTTCCTCCGAAAGCACATCGCTCATTCGGCCACGAATCAGAAGCACGGGTGCATCGATTCGTGCGGCGGCTTCGAGTCGCTCCCGAATGTTCTCCTCTTGGTGGTCCTCCCCGCCCTGTCGCGACGGGTCCCAGAACTCCAGTACGTTCGGGTCCCAGTGCCAACGGTATCGGCCGTCTTCACGCCGTCTGAGGTTTTTCGCCAGGCCCGCCAGGTTCTTCTCGCGCTTTCGATGCGGCTGATAGGCAGCAATCGCGTCGGCCGCTTCCTCGAGCGAAGCGAACCCGTCGTTGGCGTCCTGCATGAACCCGACGATTCGCGTCACTCCGGCGAGTTCCATCCGTGGCGAGATGTCGACTAGAACCAACGCCTTGGCGACGGGCGACGCGCTCGCCTGTTCTGCGGAAAGGATCGAAAGCCCACCGAGCGATGCGCCAACCATGATCGGCTTGCGGGCGAGCTGTGCTGCCACCTCTTCCAGGTCGTCCCCAAAGTGACCCATCGCGTACTCGCCGCGACCGGCCCAGTCGCTGTCGCCGTGGCCGCGATGGTCCATCGTGATCGCATAGAAGCCGAGACGCGAGAGCGCTTCGGCACTTCCGGCCCACGCGTGCCGTGTTTGGCCGCCACCGTGAAGGAACAGGACAGGCTGGTCGTGCGGATCACCAAACCCATCGGCCGCGATCGATCGCCCGCTCGACAACGTGAATCGGAGCGTCGGTTCTGGCGAAGTCGGCAGTGTCATAGCGACCGTCATGAAAGCCCGAGCACTAGTTGACTCCGCGCGCTTGGTCTCCCCAGAACTGCTTTCGCAAGGCCTTCTTGTCCGGTTTGCCCAGCGCAGACAACGGAATCGATGTCACAAAGTCGACCGACTTTGGTGACTGCACAGAGCCTTTCGCATCCTTGACGGCAGCCTTGAGCTCCGTCGCGAGTACGTCGTTTGCTTCGTGGCCCGGCCGCACGATCACCACCGCTTTCACCGCCTCACCCCAGCGTTCGTCCGGCACGCCCACGACTGCGACTTGCGCGACCGCCGGGTGCGCGGAGATGACATCCTCGATCTCGCGTGGGAACACGTTGAAGCCCCCAGTGACGATCATGTCTTTCTTGCGGTCGACGATGTAGAGATAGCCGTCGTCGTCGTAGCGACCGACATCGCCGGTGTGCAGCCAACCGCCTGCGAATGCCTCCGCGGTTTGATCCGGGAGGCCGTTGTACCCCTGCATGACGAACGGGGCGCGCACACAGATCTCTCCGGCTTCGCCTCCGGGAACAGGGTTGTTGTCGGTGTCGAGAAGCGCAACATGGACCCAAGGGCTCGGACGGCCACACGAAGCAAGTCGTTCCGGTTTGTCGAGATCGTGCTCGGCCTTCTTGAGATGTGAAATCGCCATCGGTGCTTCGGACTGCCCAAAGCACTGGAAGAAGATCGGTCCCCACGTTTCCAGGCCTTCTTTGAGCCTCGAAGGGCTCATCGGGGACGCGCCGTAGAACAGTGTTTCGAGACTCGAGAGATCGGCGGTCTTGGCTCGAGGATGATCGAGCAGCGGGTAGATCATCACCGGCACCAGAAAGGTAGATGTGATCTGGTGCTTCTCGATCGCGTCGAAGAACAAGTCAGGGGTGAAGCCCTGAAGTGCGACGAACGCGCCACCTCGCTGCAACGTCGGTACCACGAACGCCGCCGCGGCGTGAGACAACGGCGTTGCGATGAGGAAT
Source organism: Polyangiales bacterium (assembly GCA_049670545.1). Lineage (GTDB taxonomy): Bacteria > Myxococcota_A > Polyangia > Polyangiales > Houyiibacteriaceae > SG8-38. Next base: position 580 of record JBATTM010000350.1, on the reverse strand, counting down.
CGCATCTCGTCGGGCCACTCCCACTCTGCCATCTGCACGATCGTCATGTACGCGGCCGAACGATAGGGCTGGCGGACTCCTTTGGGCCTGCCTGTCGTCCCGCCCGTGTACACGATCGAGTTGAGATCGTCGGGGCGAATGTCAGGAGCGACCAAGGGCTTGGGGTCGAAGTTCTGCGAGAGCGCGTTGAGATCCTCCCCGGCCTCGCTCGGGCCAAACGCGAGCAAGTTCTTCAACCCCGGGACGCGTGATTGGAGTTCCGCGGCGCGCGGTCCGAACACAGACGGATCGTAGACCAGCGTGTCGATCTCGGCGTCCTCGAGAACGTACGCCTGGTCGTCCGCGGAGCCGAGAGGATGGAGTGGGGTGTTGCAGGCCCCGATCAGCATGTTTGCGCACAGGTTGTACAAGACCTCCGGCCGGTTTGCGCTGAGGACCGCAGTGCGCGACCCCTTCTTGACCCCTCTCGACTCGAGCGCTTGGGCGAAGCGACTCGCATGTGCCCGGACCTCGGCGTAGGTGATCGTCGCCTCCCCCAAGAACAGGAAAGGGCGGTCGTCGTAGCGCTTCAACCCATCGA
>JBATTM010000349.1:0-10911 GCA_049670545.1 Polyangiales bacterium | reverse complement strand
CCTTCTTGCGGCGAGCAGCGTGCCTGCGCTCGGCGATACCGCGTTGATGTCTTCAGACCGAGCATCGCGAGATGAGGTCTTGCTGTCTTCCGCCCCCGTCCCATTTTCACGATCATCGAGAAACGTGGCCGGCATCGAGGCCGTTGAAACCCCACCGCGTCGGCGTTGGAGGCGATCTTGGGTCGGCGTGCTGATCGTGGCGTCCGCCTGCGCGGTCGCCGGGGCCTGGTGGTCGCATCGCAGTCGCGATGTCGTCGTATCCGATCCGGACGCGCGTGACCTCGTTGAAGACGCGCCCGATGCGGACGTCCGCTCCGGGAGACCCGGTTCGGAGACACCGACGTTCGTCGAGGTGCCGTCCGAGCCTGTGCCCGAAGAGGTCTCGGTTTCCTCAGGGGTCGAGCCACTCGTCGATTCGGTCGACCCCGTGACCGCTCCCCCCCCTCCACCGAAACGAAAGCCGCGTCGACCACGGCTGCGCGAGATCGTCGAAGGGGCTTCGAGTGAGGCGCCCGCCGTGAGCAATGAGCCTCTGCAAGGGCAGAGGCCATCGACTCGAGGCGACGACGGCATCGACTGGACAGTCCCCGGGTTTCCGGAGGACGAACTCGAGGCGCCAACGCCGAACACGTCGCCCACGGTCCCCGGCGCGCCAACGGGGACACCGAACGCGCCTGCAGCGAACCCCGTCGTGATCGACGAGGTGCCTGCCCCCAGTCCCTCGAAGTGAGCTATCGTCTGCGTCATGGAGATCATTCCCGTACCGTGTCTGCAGGACAACTACGCATACCTCGTGATCATCGACGGGAAGGCGGCGGTCGTCGACCCTTCGGAAGCCGAGCCGGTCCTTCTCGCCGTCGACCACGCGGGTGTCGAACTCACCGAGATTTGGCTCACCCACCACCATTGGGACCACGTCGGGGGCATCGAACGGCTCGTCGACGAGCGCCAGATTCAAGCGGTACGTGGTTCGGCCTATGACGCACAGGAGGGTCGCATCCCTCGCCAATCGATCGCGCTACGCGATGGAGAGAGTTTTGAGTACCAGGGTGCATCCGTGTCGATCCTCGAGATCCCTGGGCACACCCTCGGCGCCATTGCCTTCGTCACCGAGGGAAATCTCTTCAGCGGCGACACGCTCTTCATCGCGGGCTGTGGACGCGTGTTCGAAGGGACGATGGAGATGATGTCCCAATCGCTCGTCAAGCTGCGAGACCTTCCAGCCGACACGAAGGTTTGGTGTGGTCACGAGTACACGGTGAACAACTTGCATTTCGCGAAGACGGTGGAAGCCGACAACCGTGGTGTCGATGCGGCGCTCGAAGAGGCGACCACGGCCCGCAACGCTGGGCGATACACTGTGCCGGGCGCCATCGGTCGCGAGCGGGAGACCAACCCGTTTCTCCGCTTCGACACGCCGTCGATCGCACGTGGACGCGATCCGGTCACGTCGTTCGCTGCGATCCGTGAAGCCAAAGACCGCTTCTGAGGTCACTTTCGATTCTTGCGTCCTTGTAACTGTTCCATCGAACGACGCACGAGCGACAGGCTCCAACTCCTCGGCAAACCTCGCGCCATCAATGCTGAGGAGAGGCGGTCGGCGAGCGTTGGGATGATCATAGGCTGACGCCCAATGGCCCGGAGGGCGCCGCGCGCGACCCGCTCTGGGCCATGGAGTGGAACGACGAACGGAACCGTCTGGTCGAGGCCCCGTTCCTTCACCGGGGTGGTGTTGGTGAGACCTGGGCACACTGCCAAGACGTCGATCGGGGTGCCACGTAGCTCGGCCCAGATGCTCGTCGCGAGGTTGAGACCGTATCCCTTGGTGGCCGCATAGTTGGCCGAATACGGAGCACCGCTGATGGCGGATGCGGACGACACCACCACGATCGCACCACGCCCGCGCTCGACCATGGTGCTTCCGATCACGTGAGTCAGGGTCAACGTCGCTCTGGCGTTGACGTCGAGAGTCTCGAGGTGCGTATCGAGTGGGATCTCGAAGAAGCCACCGATCGGAGAGATGCCCGCGTTGCAGACGAGAACCCCGATGTCATAGCGAGCCGCCCATTGCGCGGCTTCGGCCGCAAGGTCGGCCTTAGCGAGATCGCACGCGATCAGCTGCGCGTCGACACCGTGCTTGACACGAAGCTCGTTTGCCAGTGCGTTTCCGTCCTGTATCTCGCGGTCGACCAGCACGATGTCGAACCCCGCCGTGGCGAGCTCCTCGGCGAACGCGCGACCGATCCCGCGCGCGCCACCGGTGACGAGCGCGTATCCACCATATCGCCGGTGCAGTTCGAGTTTGTCGGTGTGGTTCAAGCGCTGTCCCTCAGGTCGCAGTCAGGCGCCCTTCTTCTCGGGTGCGGTCGTGGACCAAGAAGGCGCACCATACCGTCGCGATCCCGATCAACCCAGCGACGCCGTAGAACGGCTGGAGCCAGTACGGCGCGCCAAAGGTGAGGTCGAGAGCTGCGGCGGTAAGCGCGAGAATCGTGCCGCGGGCGAGTGCGGTTGCGATCACTGAACCTGATCGAACTCGCAAATAGACCAGCACCCAAGACGTGACGATGCACCAGGGCAGCGCGAGCAACACGCTTTCGAGGCCCGGCACGCCATAGAAGTTGCCGAGCGCGATCGAGGGCGCCAGCCACACCCACCAGAGAAGTCCGATCGTCGTGGCCCGAGCCCAGAACCCACCTTGCACCTCCCGAAAGAAGTATCCACGAAACGCGACTTCATCGCACAGGGCGAGCAGCAGGTTGAACGTGAGGCCAGCCGGCATTCCGAGCACGATCAACATCCACGGGTGGGGCGGCTGATTCTCCGCAAGGTATGCCTCGAACTCCGGGAGATGCTCGATCGGCACCATCGATCGCTTGTTCTCGATGAGTTGAGCGATGGTGAGCACCGGTTCGTAGCCCGCGAACTTCGTGACCAACAGGCCTACTAAGAGCGCGGCGACGGGAAGGAACCAGGCGACCGCCCACCACCGGTTGACGGAGAGTCGAAGACCGAGCGGTTCCAGCACCGGCTGTTTGAGGATCGGCCCCTGCATGATGAGTACGGCGATCAGTGCGGGAAACGCATACCAGATCGCGACTCCGCGGCCGACCGCGCCGCTCCAACCGATGTCCTGCGCCCACATCACCAAGACGGGCAGCCAGCTCCCGATGGCCATCATCGCAAAGGGAATGCCGATCAGTCGCGTCCTCGTGACCCGAAAGGTCAACGAAAACGTTTCCAGGCGGCGAGTTCTGCCTCTTGAAACGCTGCGTAGCGCTTCTGGAGGCGAATGAGCTCGCCGTAGACCCGTGGCATCTGTGCAGCCAAGCTCAATAACACGCGCCCCGTCGCTTCGGCGTCACCGGCTGCACGGTGTGCTTGCTCGAGCGGGATGCCGAGGTGCGCCGCCACGTCGCCGAGCTTGCGACTCGAGAGCTCCTTGAGGATCTCGCGCGCCCAAACCAATGGGTCGACCCAGATGATATCGTCGCGGGCCGCGGGAGGCATGTCGCCTTCGGTCATGCCCTCGGGAGCCGCGCGGGCGAGTTCGGCCATCAAGAACGCGCGGTCGAAACTCGCATTGTATGCGACGGGCAGGTGCCCCTGCAGGAGCTCCAGCACCTCGGACATGATCGCGGCGAAGTTCGGGGCCCCCTCGAGTTCTTCGTCCGTAATGCCGTGAATCGCGCGAGACTCTTCGGGAATGGGGATCCCTGGGTTCACCAACAAACCTTCGCGCTGGGTCACACGACCCTTCGAGAAACGCACGATGCCGATCTCGATCACACGATCCGTTGCGGGGTCGCGTCCGGTCGTCTCGAAGTCGATCACGGCGAACGGGATGTCTTCCCACGACGTCCCTGGTTCGAACTCGCGACAGAGCCCCTCGACGTTCTGAATGGCATCAGCGATCAGATCGGCGATGCCAGGGTAGTGGCGCCCCGTTGGGAAGCACCCGCATACATCCGCTCGTCCCCGCACGACCGGAAGATGCACCGTATGGCCCGCAGGATGCAAGTCGTCTAAGAAAACAGTGTGACCTCCACGTACCGGACGCGGTTCGCGCCCTCTCCCACGGGGAAGATGCATCCAGGTCATGCGAGGACGGCACTGGCCACCTGGCTCCGGGCCCGCAAGGCGGGTGGCACGATCCTGATGCGCTTCGAAGACATCGATCAGCCTCGGGTCGTGGAGGGCGCGGCAGATTCGATCCTCAGAGACCATGAGTGGCTCGGTCTCGATTGGGACGAGGGGCCGGTTTGGCAGTCGTCGCGCTTCGATGTGTATCAGGAGGCGCTCGAGACCTTGCAGCGGCAGGGAGATGTCTATCCCTGCACCTGTTCTCGAAGAGAAATCGCAGCCGTTGCGAGCGCACCGCACGGTGACGATGGCCCTCGCTACCCGGGCACCTGTCGTCGGGGGCCCACACGCCCTGGGCGCGAGCCCTCGCTGCGGTTCCGATTCGCAGAACCGTCTCCGGGTTTCGACGATGTGGTCTGCGGTCGCTACCCGGAAGGCGCGGTCGGGGGCGACTTCGTCGTTCGCCGCGCCGACGGGGTTTGGGCCTACCAACTGGCGGTTGTCGTCGACGACGCGCAGGCGCGGATCAGCGAAATCGTGCGCGGTGACGACCTGCTGTCGTCGACGCCTCGGCAGCTTGCACTCTACCGTGCGCTCGGATACCCGGCACCGGGCTTCGCACACGTGCCACTCGTGACCGACGGGGAGGGCGTTCGACTCGCCACACGCCACAAGGCCACGTCAATCGAGTCTCTTCGGAGTTCTGGGCGTTCTGCCGAGTCGGTGATCGGGGAGCTCGCTTTCTCACTCGGAATCGCGCCGAACCCCTCGCCGATTCGTCCCCAGGCGTTGGTTTCAGCCTTCGAGCTTGGGTCGATCTCACGCGTCTCGTTTGCGTGGCCCTCTGGGGGTTGACTTTTCTTCCGATTTCGACCCTGAATCAACGATGCCCGCGCGCTGAGGGAGTGGACCATGACATCGAGCGAAAGGCTGATGGAAATCGCCGAGCGGCTTGCCGAGCTCGATCCGGTCCGTACCTATCCCGAGCGCGGTGCGACGCTCATCGCGGGTCTGGTCGGCGCGACGACCTACCGCCTAGAACGCTTGGACGGGCCGGACTTGAGTAGCGAGTCGACACTCACGCCCAGCGAGCCAACCATTTCGCTCCCGCTTCGGCAGGGACGCGCCGCGGTCGGAACTCTTCATCTCGAGATCGCAGGTGACGCGCCCGTCGGGAACCAACTCGACATCTTGAAATGGGCCTCGCGCGTCTATGCGCGCGGGCTCGACTACGTCGATCGACTTGCAGACGAGGGTGGGAGGCGTCCGGGCGAAGCGGTGGAGGAGACGTTGCGGAGAGCTCCGTTGACGCCCCGCGAGCGAGATGTCGTCTCGTTGCTTGTGGCGGGTTCGAGCACACGCGAGATCGCCGCGGAAACCGGACTGACGGTGTCGACGGTCAACACGTACTTGAAGCGGATCTTTTCGAAGCTCGGTGTGCATTCGCGCGTGGAGTTGATTGCCCGGATGGCGGGGACAGCTACGATCCCTCCGCGGGCCAACTACGAGGCGCCGCAACCCGATTGATGGACCCAAACGACGAACTCACCCACCTCGACCGGGAAGGTCGGGCGCGCATGGTCGACGTGGGCGGCAAGGACAAGAGCGCGCGAGAGGCGGTCGCTCGGGCGACGCTTCGCATGAAACCTGAGACCCGTCGAATCCTGTTGTCCGGCGAGGTGCCAAAGGGTGACGCGCTTGCGACGGCGCGCATCGCGGGGATTCAGGCCGCAAAGAAGACCTCTGATCTGATTCCGCTATGTCACCCGCTCGCGATCACGGGGTGCGACGTCGTTCTGCGTCCCGCGGGTGATGATGACGCGTGCTTCATCATCGAGGCTTCCGTCCGATGTGCAGACCGCACGGGCGTCGAGATGGAGGCATTGACTGCCGTGTCCGTCGCGGCGCTCACTCTCTACGACATGCTCAAGGCGATCGATCGCGCCATGACGATCGAGTCGATCGCGCTGCTCGAGAAGCGCGGTGGCCGAAGCGGTCACTACGTGAGGCAACCGTAGGGCGTATCTAGTCTCGCCGCACGAGATGCACCATGGCGTTCCAATCGTTGCGGGATAGCTCGCGGGTTGCGATCAGTACGGCGAGAGCCGCTGCGAACCCGGCTGCGAGCGCTGCGATCGCAAAGACCGGCGTCGGGTGCGGAACCGCCGCAGCCGCGGCATAGCCCGCGCCTGTGGCCAGAGCCGCTCGCACCCACGTGAGCCAGGGAATCGCGACGCCGAAGAGACGATACAGGGCGAAGGCAGACCCCAAGAATGCGACGAGCATGCCGATCGAGGTCCCGGTTGCGGTCGCTGCCAAGATCCCGTCACCAAGGCCCGCGCGCCGGATCAGGGCATGGTCTGCAACGACGACCACGATCAAAGCCGAGCCGGCGATCGCCGCGGCAAGTGAGGGCCGCCCCGCTCCGCTGATCGCGGTGGCGGCCACGGCGAACAAGGCGAAGGCCGAAACACCGAATACCAAGATGGCGAGGGCGGGGGCGCCAGCCACGTAGTCGGCAGGATAGGCGAGTCTGACGACGCTCTCTGCTGCGCCCGACACCGGCGCGGCCACGAGCAAGAGCAATACGATCGACAACCGCATTGCATGTTGGATCGTCGACTTGGCGGCGCCTCGATCGCCGATGCTGGTCGCCTTGCTGATCATCGGAAAGACGATGAACGTCATCGAGATGATCAATTGGTATGGGACGAATGCGAACGTCTGCGCGGCACGGTAGTACCCGACGTACTGGTTTGCGATGTCGACGGCCATCTCGCTGGTAGCGGCGCTCCGCAGCGCGATCTCGGTCGCGGTCCGTTTCAGTACCTGGATGTCGATCAACAGGACCCCGTTCAGACACGTTTGATAGAGCCAGATCGGCGTCATGAAGGCGACCCATCGCGACATCGGCACGCGTTTGCCCGGCCTGCCCCACCCGACCCAAATCAAGGCGATCGAGAGTACGGTCGTGGCAGCCGCTGCGAATCCGATGACGGCGCCAATGGCTCCGATGCCGAATGCGGCGCCTCCTAGGATCCCCGTGGTGCGAAGCGCTGAGAACGTGATGTCGAGTCGGGCTTGCTTCCCGAACAGGTGACGTCCGTTGAGGCTTCCGACGGTCGCCGCGTAGAGCGAGTACGAGAACACCATGACCGCGGAGATCTGCAGCAGTGGCGTCAGCTGATCGTCGAGCATTAACCGAGAGAGCGCTGGAGCGGACACGAACAGGGTCACCGCGAGGGCACCCCCGACCAGGGTTTGGACGCGGAGCCCCTGGCGAAGGGTCGCTTCCGCGTTCTCCTCGTCTTCGCTCACGAACTTGGAGACCGACTGGAGGGTCGCCACGATCAGCACGTTGTTGAAAATCGTGATTCCGCTCATCGCGGCGGAATAGAGACCGAACTCCTCCACCTTTCCGAAGATTCGCGGCAGCAGCAGCTGGACCGCATAACTCGTGACGATGAAGAAGACTTTGGCACCCGCGATCGACACCAAGCCGCGTCCCGCTCTCTGCGCTTCCCCGCTGGAATTCACCGCGGCCGGTTGTGGCGTTCTCGTCAAAGTGGGTCAAGGGTTGACTTGGATCGTCCCATGACGCCAATTACGGCCCAGTGAGGCTGGTGTTCTTGGGGTCGAGGCGTAGTGCCTACGGCCGTATCATCTCCGCAGCAGGCGTACTCGGGGTCGTGTTGCTCGTGGGGGCGACGTCGTATTACGCGGTCGGTGAGGGCCGGTGGTCCTGGTACGACTGCTTCTACATGACGATCATCACCCTCTCGACGGTCGGCTTCGCCGAGGTCCTCGAGGGGATGAATGAGATCCCGGAGGCCCGAGCGGTCACGATCGCCCTCATCGTCCTCGGCAGTGGCACTCTGCTTTATTTCATTTCGAGTATGACCGCATTGATTGTAGAAGGTGATCTACAAGGAATTCTGAGGCGTAGGAGCATGCAGCGTGCGATCGGGACACTGAGCGACCACATCATCGTCTGTGGCATTGGCACCACCGGTAGACACATCGCGACCGAACTCGGGGCGGTCGGCAAGCCGTTCGTCGTCATCGATCGTGACGCGGCCCGTCTCGACGAGCTCTCCGAAGAATTCGGGGACCGCCTCCTCTATATCCTGGGGGATGCAACGGATGACCACAGCCTCGAGCTGGCGGGCGTGGAACGAGCGAGCGGCGTGATCTCGGCCTTGAACGACGACAAGGCCAATCTATTCGTGACGATCACGGCGAGGGCCCTCAACCCGACGGCACGCATCGTCGCGAAATCCATCGAGCCTTCCACCGAGGCCAAGCTTCGACGCGCCGGTGCCGATGCGGTCGTCGCGCCGAACTACATTGGTGGCGTTCGTCTGTTCAGCGAGATGGTCAGCCCCAAGACGGTCGCTTTCCTAGATCGAATTGTGCGCTTCGGGAGCGGGATCAGCGTCGGGATCGAGGCGATCGACGTGCCCTCTGGAAGCCCTCTGGTCGGCAAGAGACTTTCCGAAACGAACCTACGCTCGGCTGGTGCCCTCGTGGTCGCCGTTCACCGGGTCGATGACGAGTACATCTATAACCCGGGCGGCGAGTACACGCTCGAGGCCGGCGATTCGTTGTTGGTTCTCGCGGAATCGCAGGACGTGAAGAAGGTTCGGAGCCACCTCCTCGGCAACGCGTCTGCTTGAGTTCTGGGCCCCGAATTTCGTGCCCAAACGGACCTTGACGCTCGAGGCCCCGTGGTTAGGTTGACTCGACTCTGGGGGCACCCTGGAGGTCAAAAGGAGACAAGAAAACATGGGAAAGATTATCGGCATCGACCTCGGGACGACGAACTCGGTCGTCGCGGTGATGGAGGGCAAGGACCCACAGGTCATCGTCAACGAGGAGGGTGACCGGATTACCCCGTCCGTGGTGGCTTGGGACGACCAAGGCGAAGTTCTCGTCGGCCAGATCGCCAAACGACAAGCGATCACGAACCCTGAGGGGACGGTCTACTCCACGAAGCGTTTCATGGGGCGACGATTCGACGAGCTCGGAAATGACGCCACGCGCATGCCCTACAAGGTGATTCAGCGCGAGAACGGCGACGCCGGCTTCGAAGTCCGCGGCAAAGACCTCAGCCCCCCCGAGGTCTCAGCGCAGGTGCTCCGAAAGCTCAAGAAAGCTGCGGAGAACTACCTCGGCCAGCCCGTGACCGCTGCGGTCATCACCGTTCCCGCCTACTTCAATGACTCACAACGACAGGCGACCAAAGACGCGGGCAAGATTGCCGGGCTCGAGGTCAAACGAATCGTCAACGAGCCCACGGCGGCTGCCCTGGCGTACGGCCTCGACAAGACCGAGGACCACCTGATCGCGGTCTATGATTTCGGTGGCGGTACGTTCGACATTTCGATTCTCGAGGTTGGCGACAAAGTCGTCGACGTCGTCAGCACCAACGGAGACACGCACCTCGGCGGTGACGATGTCGATGAGAAGATCATCCAGTACCTGATCGCTGAGTTCAAGAAGGACACGGGGATCGACATCGCGGAAGACAAGATGGTTCTCCAGCGTCTCAAGGACGCGGCGGAGAAGGCGAAGATCGAGCTCAGCAACAAGCTCGAGACCACCGTGAATCTGCCGTTCCTCACGGCGGACGCGTCGGGCCCGAAGCATCTGAACATCCGACTGACGCGGGCGAAGCTCGAGTCGATGATCGAAGACCTGGTGCAACGCACCCTCGAGCCGGTCAAGAAGGCCCTCTCGGACGCGGGCAAGACGGCGGCGGACATTGCTGAGGTCGTGTTGGTTGGCGGTTCGACGCGAATTCCCATCGTGCAGGAGACGGTCACCAAGTTCTTCGGCAAGGAGCCCCACAAGGGCGTGAATCCCGATGAGGTCGTCGCGCTTGGCGCTGCGGTGCAGGCAGGTGTTCTGTCTGGCGACGTGCAAGACATGGTTTTGCTCGACGTCACGCCCCTCAGCCTCGGCGTGGAAACACTCGGTGGCGTGATGACTGCGCTCATCCCCCGCAACACGACGATTCCGACCCGCAAGGAAGAGGTGTTCTCCACTGCGGAGGACAGTCAGACCAAGGTCGAAGTCCACGTCCTGCAGGGCGAGCGCGCCGAGGCGGGCAACAACCGCACGCTCGGACGTTTTCATCTAGAGGGCATCATGCCAGCGCCTCGCGGGATCCCGAAGATCAAGGTGACCTTCGACATCGACGCGAACGGCATCCTCTCGGTCACCGCTAAGGATGAGGCGACCGGCAAAGACCAGAAGGTCACGATCACCTCGAATAGCGGCTTGTCCGACGATGAGATCGACAAGATGGTCGAGGACGCCGCGAGCCACGAGGAAGAGGACCAGAAGCGTCGTCAGGCGGTCGAAGCCAGAAACCAGGCAGATCAACTCGCTTACGGTGTCGAGAAGGCACTCGAAGAGGCGAAGGACAAGCTGCCGGCAGACAAGGTTGCCGACGTCGAGGCCAAAGTGAAATCCCTGCGCGCCGCGATTGAGGCAGGCGACGACGCCGGCATTGCGTCCGGGACAGCGACGCTGGAGGCCGCCATGAAAGAGATCGCGGAAATCGCCTACAGTGCCTCCGCGGCCAACGGCGCCCCTGAAGGTGCAACCGATGCGGGGAGTCAGGCAACCGGCGACGACAACGCCAAGAGCGACGACGACGTCATCGACGCCGAGTTCGAAGAGAGCGAGTAACCCCAGCCCGCTCCACAACGCGTCCCAACCCCAAACCCCGCACGGCTCCCCCCGTGCGGGGTTTTCCATTGGGGTTGCTCCAACCCCCCCCCGCCCCTAGCCTTACCCAACCACAAAAAGGGGACAGTCCCC